>CAYWGX010000228.1:0-4593 GCA_964457635.1 uncultured Leptolinea sp. | reverse complement strand
CTGATAGTTATCCTGCGGTACGCAGAAAATATCAAACCGGTCTGCCTCAAAACGGCAGGCAATGCCTTCTGTTTCGCGCAAAAAGGCCTGGATCTCCCTGGCAAGGAGTTTGAGCACACCGTCACCGAAACTCCGTCCGTTGAGCGCGTTCACGGTATGGAACTGTTCGATGTTCAGCACGATGGCATCCATGTGGTTTTCCGGGTGATCCCGGTACATCCGGTTGGCGTACTCAAAGAAGAAATTGCGGTTATAAAGTTTTGTCAGCGGATCCAACTCGGTGGCCGCGATCAGCTGTTGACGCTCATTGGCTTCCCTTGCGATCCTGAGCCGCTGCAGCAGCTGGAAGATGATCACGAAGAATATCGCTGCCATCCCGACGATCACACCCAGCCAGTTGTCCCGAAGAAATTCTGAAAGGGAGACCCTCTTCTCGCTGTAGGAGTTGTTGATCAGGGACAAATCGATTTGTGCCCGTGGAACCAGGTTGGCTGTTTTGTTGAGGATGGAATAGAGATGGTCGTCTGATCTGCGTACAGCGAAGGAGAAGTTCATGCTCTTCCCTGTTGTGATCGATGACAGTCTGTGTTTTTCGAATTTTTCATTCATTCGGACCAGACGGTAGTTGCTGATCAGCAGGCAGTCCGCTTCCTCAGAGGCAACTGCCAGAATGCATTCTTCCGAATCCGGAAAATAAGTGATTTTCCAGTTTGGATAATATTCTTTCAAAAATACTTCGTAGTTGTTGTTTCCTTCATTCACAGCTACGGTCATATCGCGTTCGGGGGAAATGTCCAAATGATCTTCGCTGCGCATGACTGCATGCATTTCCGTATCCATGAAGGAGACCGTCATCATGATGTTCATCGTTTCGCCGTCATAGGCGCTGAGGTTTACCGGAAATACGCAGTCGATCTCGCCTTTGTTCAATGCATTGAGGGCGCTTTCAACGGTTGGATAGGCAATGGCTTTGAATTCAAGTTTCACATTTTGCAGGCTTTCCGAGGCCAACTCCAGATAGTCTTTCAGCGCGCCTTCAAGTTCTCCATTGTTGTTTTGGGCGCTGAAAGGCATATAGTTGTCCCGATAGCCTATCCGGATCACACCGTGTGCGGAGAGCCATTTCTCTTCCATGGATGAAAGAAAGGCATCTGTCCGGGTGATCTGCAGATATTTGTCCGAAAGCTGCATGTTGTAATAGCGGTTTTCATCCCGTATCCGCTCCATGGCATAGTTCAGTTGGCTCAGCAGCTCCGGCCTGTTTTTGCTGAGTGCAAAATAAAAGTCAGAGAAGCCGATCCTGGCGACGGGAATACAGTTATCAACCTCGCCATACCCCTCGATGGAGACCAGTGCGTCGATTGTCCCGTTGTTCAGCATGTCGAGCGAATCTTCCCCGAAGCTCGTCAATTCGATGATCTCTGCATGGATGTTATAGGTATCAGCCCAGTTTGCAAAGAGTTTTTCCTGCAGACTGCCTTTATTGATACCGATCTTCTTCCCCTTGAAGGAGGAATAGTCCTGCGGGATGATTTCCCTGTTGTTCCCGGAAATGAACAGATAGTAGGTTTCCGAGCCCATCGGCAGGGAGGGAAACAGCATGACTGCAGAGCGTTCTTCGGTGTAGGAGACATCGCTGAGCATGTCGATCTCACCGTTTGCGAGCATCTGCAGCAGATCCGGCCAGCTGGCCGTCACATATTCGTAGGTCCAGCCGGTATAGGCGGCGATTTTTTGCTGGTATTCGTAGGCATAGCCGGTGCGGCGTCCGGATTGGTCGAAATAATTGAAAGGTGAATCATCCCATCCGACACGGACAGGTTTTTGCTCTGTGCTTTGTGCGAATGCGGGGATACTGAGGAGCAGTGTCAGGACAAGGGTAAGACACAGCACAGTCCATTTCAGCCTTTTCTCCTTTGAAATTGCTGCTGTCCTGTTTGATCTGATAAGGTGTCTATACACATCACTCCTTTGATGCTAATATCATATCATGAAATCATCAACAATATGACAAGATAGTGCTACAGCAATTCAGAATGTGAAGCACATGGGGACGGTTTCGCTGCTGCCGCGAAGCCGGCACTGCGGAACTGTCCCCATGTTGCGCCAATAATGTATGGTTAATTATCTAAGGAAACGCTGATCAAAGAGGGACATCGGGAAATGTCCGCAGTGTCCCCGGAGTCATTTTTTTTATATGTGATTCTCCTGCTTGAATTTGCGGATCACGAGGAAGGCTATCGCGGCGGAAAGCACCGTCACGCAGATGTTGGAGACCATCATAACGATCCCGACGCTGGCTTCCCCATAGGGCCGTTCAGGCTTTGTGCGAGGAATTTTTCGTCTTTTTTGGTTAGTTCTGCTTTGATTTCCATGTATTTGTTTGTCTTCTGCTATGGATTATCTGCTTTCCCGTTCGATTTTGTCCAGCGTATCCGTGAGGATCTCTTTGCGCAGTGCCATGAGCCAGTCGGAAAAAGCGACCGTGTCAAAGGCATAGGTTTTGTTCAGCTCATATTCATGATCTGCCCAGGTTTCGATCGGCGATTCATTGTGCTGGATCAGAGCTTCCAGTTTGTCCAAAGCTTTGTACAGTTTCGCTTCCTTTGTCTCCTGTGCGTCCATCTCTGTGTATAAAGCAGCCATGTCTTTTGAGAGTTCCGGCGGCAGGGTCTGTACCCATTGGTTCAACAGCGAATCTTCTGTCTGCCTGTCTGCATCGGTTTTCATAAAGGTGGGAATATCGCCGGTGAAGCACTCACCCAAGTCATGGATCAGGCACATGTCGACGACTTTATCCATGTCAAATTCCGGAAATTCGTGCCTCAGGAGAAATGCCATCAGCGAGATCCGCCAGCTGTGCTCTGCCACACTTTCGGTTCTCCCTTTTGTCGTCGTGCAATGCCGGGGAGTGTCTTTGAGCCTTTCGGCAATGTGAAGAATTTCCAAATATTCTCTTGCGTTCATTATGTTCCGCCTTTTTTCTGCTTGATAACACCGATTATAACATGGCAAAACTGACACTTGTGTCAGTTGCATACCGATAACTTCCTGATATAATAGTTTTGAGAATTCAGGTTATTCAGAACCGGCTGTGGGGACCGTTTGCATTTTTTGCAAAAATGACAAAAAGTGTAACGTTAACTTGAATTTATTTCGTGATAGGATATGATTATAAAGCATAATGATTCAGCAGGGACACTGGGGACGGGTTCGCATATGTCCCAGACTTAGGACATTGGGAAATGTCCGCAATGTGTTCCGTGACAGGGCTCTGAATAGTTATTATAAAGCTGCAATTAACGGGATTGGAAAGGATCGAACTTATGGAAGAAAAGACACAAAAACAGATCATTCTCACCGGGGACCGGCCGACGGGACGGCTGCACCTGGGACATTATGTCGGCTCCCTCAAACGCCGGGTGGAGCTGCAGAATTCCGGGAAATTTGACGAAATCAACATCCTCATCGCTGACGATCAGGCGCTGACCGATAACGTGGACAACCCCGGGAAGATCCGGGATAATATGATCCAGGTAGCCCTGGACTATCTCTCTGTCGGGCTGGACCCGAACAAGACCACCATCTGCGTCCAGTCTGCCCTGCCGGCACTGCATGCGCTGACCTTTTATTACATGAATCTGGTTACCACCGCCCGGCTCTCCCGCAACCCAACCGTAAAAGCCGAGATTCAGATGCGCGGCTTTGCCGATGAGGGACTGCCGGCGGGTTTCTTCGCTTACCCGGTCTCCCAGGCAGCCGACATCACCGCCTTTGATGCAACCGTAGTCCCGGTCGGTGAAGATCAGCTGCCGATGATCGAACAGACCCGTGAGATCGTTGAAAAATTTAATAAGATCTACGGGGAAACCCTGGTGCTGCCCAAGGCTATGATCCCGGAAAATGAGACCCAGCGCCGGCTGCCCGGTGTGGATGGCAAGGCCAAGATGAGTAAATCTCTCGGCAACTGCATCTATCTTTCCGACGACCCAAAGACCATCAAGAAACAGGTCAACGGCAAGATGTTCACCGATCCGCAGCATCTTCGTATTGAAGATCCCGGACACCTGGAAGGCAATGTGGTCTTCACTTATCTGGACGCTTTCTGCACCGATGCCCATTTTGCGGAATTCCTGCCGGAATATGCAAACCTGGATGAGATGAAGGAACACTACAAGCGTGGCGGTCTGGGTGACGGTACCTGCAAGAAGTTCCTCATTAATGTCCTCGAAGAGGAGCTCAGTCCCATCCGTGCGGAACGTGCCAAATGGCAGGCCGATATTGATTCCGTCTATGACATCCTGCGCGACGGTACCGCAAAAGCGGTGGAAAAAACCAACGCCACCCTCGCCCGTGTCCGCAAAGCCATGCGCATTGATTATTTCGATGACAGATCCATCATTAAGGAATGGAAAAAGTTGCTTTAAGGAAGCACTGATTAATGTGCCGTTGGGGACGGTTCCTTCCGTCACCATGAGGTGACTACAGGGCGAAGCTGGTTGCTCCGCATCAATTTGGCGAAGCCAGCACCTTTCGGAGCAACCGGCCCCTTGACACATCCCGGGAAACACATTTATCGTGGTGCCTCTTGAG
>CAYWGX010000227.1:0-4604 GCA_964457635.1 uncultured Leptolinea sp. | reverse complement strand
TGTATAATTATTTTATCCAAAAAAATGTCCAGAAAATAGGGTACATATCATGTGCATTCAATAACGTAAGGAAGACGCCTGTCTGATCGGGTTTCTTCCTTCGGCCTGATATTCGCCCGATGTGATTGTCCGATCTCCCTTTCCTATTGAACGCACAAGGGGACGGTTCTCTTGTGCCGGCTGCGCGGCAGCAAGAAAACCGTCCCCGTTGTGCTTATCGTTTAGTAACAGCGGGTGTTGTTATGATCCGAGTAGACCTTCCCGGTGATGTAAAGACCGAAATCGGTGAAGTTGATCGCGCCGGGGATGGCATTGTCCGCGTTCATCTGGTACGGATAATCGGTGATCTTGGCACGGCCGATGAGGATCACATCCTCGCCGCCTTCCAGGTAGATCTTGTTGTTCCAGTCAGCGCCGATGGTGGTCAGGACCCAGTTCCACTTCATGGGATTCCCGCCGTTGATGGAGACGGACACATGGTTCAGGTCGATGACCTCTTCCTTCACCCCGTCATTCATGAGGCGGACCGCCATATAAGCGTACTTGCCGCATTTCTGGTACATACCCCAGAGGCCGCCCTCATAGGTGCTGTAGGCGCCGGAGGGGCTGATGGGATCGTCAGCATCCATCTTGTAGAAGCTCATGAAGGGCCGGAGCGGATCCATCACCTGCATGCGGGTGACCGGCGGGCAGGGGAAGTCAACGGGTTCGAAGAAACCCATGACCTGTTTTGTCTTGCCGCTGGTCATGCCGCCCAGACGCAGGGAGAAATTGATATCGCCGCCGTCAGCCTTGCGCAGCAAGGCGCCGGAGAGATGATCGATGGTGATATCGATGCGGAGCATACCGTTGTCGGGAATGGCGATGCCTTCACCGAATTTGCAGTAATCGGTGCGCGGGGCCGCGTTGGCGGTGTTGTAGACCGTGTACTGGCAGCTGTAGTCCGTGATGCGCTGGGCTTCGACGTATTTGTTAAAGCTGATTCCATGCTCAGTGGCCGGAACTGTACCGTTATAGGCAAACACTTCGCCCGGGATCACATAATTGCGTCTGTTGACTTCCGGCTGGTAATTGCGTACCACCGCCTGCAGACGAGCCTCACCGGTGTTCTGGTCATATTTCGCGCGAACTGTTGTGCCTTTGCCGAACAGACCGTCATAGGCTTCCAAACTGCTCTGGCAGTATTCCTTCTTGTCATTGGCTGTGACAGCTGCAGAGACATTTACGGTGCCGGAATCCCAGTTGACTGCTTCCACCGGCCAGAGGGCGGTCATATAGGTGGAGAAGTCGATGTACATATGCAAAGTATATGACTGATCTTTCGTCATCACGAGCCCGGCAGGGACCGTCAAGTATCCCTTGAGGTGAGCTTCATTTTTCCGGAAGGTCACAGAGTGGCACCCGTCGCCGCCGGTGGAGCTGCATTTTTTGAGATCCAGCTTGAAGTACGTTCCATTGGCGTTCAGATAGGCGTTGATGTCGCGGATGTAGGTGGTGTTCTTATCGCCGAAGTAACCGGACCAGGTGTTATCCTTGGTGATGGTCAGGTCATATTCGATCAACCCGTCACCGCAGGGGTCGTAGCTGGCTTTCAGCGTCGGTGAAGAAGCAATGGCCGCCTTGGACTCAAGCTCCGCCTCCCCGATGCCTTTGGAGACTGTGGAAAAGTCTTTGGTGTAAGCGGGGGAATCGTCGTCCGACCAGATGAAATCGGAGTCCTCATCGGCGAACATATCCGGGAAGACCATCTCGAAGTCATTGAAGACGGTGAGGACGGTGGCTTCGTCCCAGGTTTCCTGGGCGAGGACGCCGGCCGCCATGCTCAGGAGCATAAGCAGGGCAAATAACAGGGTTAAAGTTTTATTTTTCATAGTTTTGCCTCATTTCTCATCAGAATTTGAGTTGTTCCTTCTTACGGCCGCTGTCTTTTTCTGAGACATGGCTTAATGTTTATTTGTGCAAAATAAATGCCAATCGAAATAAGAAATAAGAAAATGAAGAAGGAAGAATGAAGAAGAAAGAAGGAGTCAAATTCCCGAAGGGAGTCTGATTTCTAATCAATTGAAACCGATTGCTTTCAATGTACCGGGTATCTTGCTCAAAAAATAATTTGACAGCAAATTGAAAATGCGTTATAATGAAAATAGAATAGAAAAATTGTTAACATTCCATTCGCCCTCCTTCCTGTTCAGACTCGATGCGATCTGCATCGGTTCTTCCCATATACGGAGGGGCTAAACAGTCAGTCCCTCCGTATAAGCCGGAAGGCCATTCCGTCCACCATCTCTGGCAGCACCTGTTTTCATTATATCATATTTTGCGAGGAGTCAGATCCCCATTGATCGGGAATCAGACCCCCTGCGGGGATCTGACTCCTTCCTTTTAAATACAAAAAATCCGCCTCGTACAGACGGATCATAGCTTCCGGTTGGATGGCTGCCCCCCGAAAGGGGCAGCCATAATTTTATTCAAATTTCGCCGGAATCAGTCCTGCTGTAGTTTATTTCGGAGCTGCAACACAGCGGGTGTTGTTGTGATCGGAGTAAACCTTACCGGTGATGTAGAATCCGAAGTCGGTGAAGTTCACGGCGCCGGTCATCGCGGTATCGGCATTCAGCTGGGACGGGATATCGGTGACTTTCGCGCGGCCGATGAGGATCACGTCTTCGCCTGCCGGCAGGACGATCTTGTTGCCCTTTTCCGGATCGACGGTGGTCATGACCCAGTTCCACTTCATCGGGGTACCGCCGTTGATGGCGACCGCGGTGTGGTCCAGGTTCACAACTTCATCATCCAGGCCGTCGTTCTTGAGGCGGACCATCATGTAAGCCATCTTACCGCATTTCTGGTACATACCCCAGACACCACCCTCGTAGACTCCGTAGGCGCCGGACGGTTTGATCGCGCCATTGCCCTTGAGAACATTGTAGAAGCTCATGAAAGGTTTGAGCGGATCCATCACCTGCATGCGGGAGACCTTCGGGCAGGGGAATTCAACGGGTTCGAATTCACCAAAGATGGGGGCTGTCATTCCACCAAGACGCAGGGCAAACGGAATATCGCTGCCATTGGCTGCACGGAGAATATCACCGCCAAGGTCGTCGATGGTGATGTCGATGCGGACCATGCCGTGATTCGGGATGGCAATGCCTTCACCAAACTTGCAGTATTCGGTGCGCGGAGCAGCGTTGGACACATTGAAGACCGTGTACTTGCAGGTATAACCGGTGATACGACTATGAGCTCCATCATCCAGGAAAATCGGAAGATCATATTCACTCAAGTCTATAGATGACGGATCTACATAGGCGAAAACATCACCCGGGATCACATAGTTCTGCTTCTTGAGATCTTCCGGACCGGCTTCAAAGTTGCGCACAACGACCTGCAGGCGGGCTTCACCGGTATTTTCATCATAGGCAGCACGAGTTTCATAACCGAAGGCATCATAAGTCTTCAGGCTTGGCTGGCAATAAACCTTCTTAGAATTTGCTTCAACAGAAGTTTCTGCATAAACAGTAGCCTCTGTAACATCCCACAAAGCGGTCATATAGGTAGAGAAATCGACCCTCATATCCAGAAGATAGGAATCAGCATTCTTCGGTGACATAACAACACCGTAAGGAACAGTGAAATAACCCTTCAGGTGAGCCTGATAATTTCCATCCTTCTTCTTAAAGGTAACAGAATGGCAGCCGTCCCCACCGGTGGAATCACAGGTCTTGACACCAAGTTTATAGGTGAAAGAAGATCCGGAAGGAGTTACAACAGTAAGGTCCGCAGCAATATTACGGATATAAGTTGTATTTTCATCACCATAATAGCCAGAATATTCACCCCTGGGCATCTTGTCGATGGTCATATCATATTTGATCATCCCATCACCGCAGGGATCATATTTTGCTTCAAGAGTAGGTGTAGTAATATTACCATCCTCATCGATATCCATATCAATCGGAGCCTTGGCAACGGTCTTATTTGCGAATTCACTCGGGTAATCCGCCGGACCATTGTCGACCCAGAGGAAATCGGAATCTTCATCAGCGAACATATCCGGGAAATACATATCCAGGTCATTGAAGACGGTCAGGACGGTGTTTTCATCCCAGGTTTCAGTGAAGTCTTGTGCGTAGACTCCCACGGCCATGCTCAGGACCATTACCAGAGCAAACAAAATTGCAAAAGTTTTCGTTTTCATGCTTTGACCTCATTTCTCAACGAAATTTGATGAATTTTTCTTCCACCACCCTTTTTGAGGAGGCAGGTTAACTGATATTTGTGCAACATCAGTGCCAATTGCGAATTTCCGCCCCATGAATTTTGCACAATTATCAGGTTTGGCTTTTCCGCTGTAATATTACAGTGCAAGATAAATGCCAAAAACAAGAAAAAAGAAAAAGTAAAATATAAAATGAAATAAGCAGAAGAAAATAAGAAATCAGAAATTACGGAACAGTTAATGAAAGACTGAAGAATAAAGAAGAAGGAGAATTATAATTAATAGAACTTTTTCGGCGTTTTTCCGTTATAATGTATAAAGAATATGCAATGAAGGAGCTGTTTATGCGAAAAACATTATGGATCGCGATGATTTGCGGCCTGAT
>CAYWGX010000226.1:0-4666 GCA_964457635.1 uncultured Leptolinea sp. | reverse complement strand
GTTGCCTGTAGTCACCGCATGGTGACGGAAGGAACCGTCCCCAATGGCACATATTAGATCAGCGTTTTTCAAACTTTTTATAATCTTTTTCTAATCTTTCCCTCAGGCTACTCTTATCTTGATGATGTAAGATAATAGCATAGAAAAACAAACGGGGAGTTTTCCCCGGGAATAAGGAGAGTTATCATGGAAAAGAATTTTGAACTCGTTGAAAAGCTTGTCAACACCTTTGGGGTGAGTTACGAAAAAGCCAAGGAAGCACTGGAAGCCAGCAACTGGGATGCGGTCGACGCAGCCATCTATCTGGAAAAGGATCAGAAGGGCGGAAATACTGCTTCTCAGGAAACAGCCGGTGAACAGGCTCAGGAAAATGTCAGCCGCGGTCCGAAGGGCAGCTTCAACATCCCGGTGGATGAGATGAAAGAAGCCGGAAGCAATTTCTTCAAGAGCTGCTGGGATTTCCTCTCTCTGAACAGCTTTGTGGTGAAGAAGAACAGCGGTGAGGTGTTCCTGGATATTCCGATCTGGCTGGCTGCCCTGCTGCTGTGCGCCTTCTTCTGGCCGGTGGCTTTGATCCTGGTGCTGGTTTTCATCATGGGATATCGCTTCAGCTTCAGCGGTCCGCAGCTGGGAAAGAAACGGGTGAAAAATACCATGAACCAGGTTGAAAATGCCGCGGAAGAGTTCGTTGAAAAGGTGAAGAACGCGGTCGGTCCGGATGAATGCGAAAAGGTGGAAGAACAGCCGGAAATCGTTGTGGAACAGGCTCCTGCTGAAGAAGAAAACAAGGAAGAGAACAAAGAAGAAAACTAAGAAAAAGAGAGGTTCGCGTCATGTTGAGGACGCGAACCTCTCTTTTGATTTTAATTAGATGTGAACCTCTAAAAGCTTCAAAAATTGGAATCTCATTCACCATTTATCCATTATGGCGCAGGATTCAGAATTCTTTTTCTCGGGAAACACCTTTGCCCGTGCGCCTAAGACAGCTTCACCAACTTCAATATTTTCAGCCGGTTTTCCTGTCTTAACAGTGATGCCGTCCTCATAAATCGTTTCGGCTTCAATATCCAAATCATCGTTCCAGACGATACCGTACATCCCCATTAATTTCCCGGACAGGAATAACTTCCGATCTTCCAGTGCTCTCAGCTGTGGGTATTTCTCAAACAATACGGACATGTCATATTGTTTGACTTTCCCATCCTGGAAAGTCATTTCCAATGTTGTGCCATCTTTATATTTCAAATCTGTTGCTTTATGAAACATATTATTTCAATGGAGGCAGTTTGACATATTTTTTGTCCTCTTATTGAAACCGCGGGGCGATTTTGATGAGATTGATGATGAGCTGAGCGGCGAAGATGCCGGCGGAGAGCGCCCAAGCGGAGAGGCGGATCTTTTTGTCGGGAAGATCCCGCAGGGCCCGGGGCAGGGCGAAGATGCAGCTCATCAGAGGCAGCATCATCGGCAGCACATACTGGGTGGATTTGACTGCCACGAACCGGATCAGGTAAACCGCCACCACGATCCACCAGAGGAAGATAATGCGGAAGGTCCACTTTTCCCGTCCGATGAAACAGGCAGTGAGCAGTGAGACGATGAGGAAGAAAAAGCAGAACATTTCCGTGAAGTGGTCCTCAAAAGCCGGATACCAGGCATCCCAGCCGGGGCGGTAGTCATTTTTCGGGTCATTGAAATCCGCATTGTAGCCGCTGCTCATTTCACCGCTTTTTTCGGTGAGGATGGCGGCCATGTTCTGCCGGGCATCGGCGCGGAAGAGGAAGGGACTGGACCAGAGGATCGTCCCGCCCATCACCAGGATGAAGCACAGTCCCTTGCGGACTGCCCCGCGCAGATCCAATCTCTTTGAAATCACTCCGGCGAGCAGGCAGACAAAAATCGCCAGGAAGAAGAAAAAGCCGAAAAGCCGGGTTGCCGCGGAGAGTCCCACGAAGAAGGCACAGAGATAGAAATTCCTGCCGAAGCGCAGCCGGTCCCGCTGCAAAAAGTAAAGCGCCGTGCAGACAAAGAAGAAATTCAGCCCGTCCGGATGCCAGAATCCCTGATTGTTCTGCAGAGACCCCGGCGCGGTGAGCAGGAAAACATAAACTGCGGCACTCACCAATGGATTTTCAAAACGGGTGGTCAGGAAGGTCAGGATCACACAGCCCAGCATCAGCGGCACGACGGAGACCATCACCCGCAGGGTCGGCAGGGTCAGCTCGATGCGCTGCATGAAATCCGGGCCGAGAAGCAGCCGGTATGGAAGCAGGACCGCATAGGAGAGCGCATAGAAGGGATAGCCGTAATGGTAATCTTCGTGGACATAGTGATGATAGAGCCATTCACTGTAGGAATTTCCCGGGTCGGCAACATCCTGCAGGATCGGATAGATCACGACCTCGTCCCCTCCGTATGCCCGGAAATCATTCCAGTCCCGGGAACCGTTGAGATTTGATGGCATCAGGACCGCGATATAAATTAAGCTGAGGATAAGCAAGACCCACAGGGATTTTTTCTGTGCAGCGGTCAGCTCGCTGAAACGCGGCAGGAGCCGGTATTTTTCCCACACCTGTGCGGAGAGGAATCGTTCCCGGAAACAGCTATACAGGATGACGGCAGTCATGAGAAAAATCGCTGCGAACCACAGCAGCTGTGGGCGCAGATTTTTCGGAACGAAGAGCCAGGAAAAACGGAAAAGCCAGAGGCTCGCGAACAGTCCGAACAGAGAGCCGAGCAAGGCAAAATAGGCCCGGTCTCCCTGCTTGAGATATCGATAAATGTCATCTGAAACAGAGC
Organism: uncultured Leptolinea sp.; assembly: GCA_964457635.1. Lineage (GTDB taxonomy): Bacteria > Chloroflexota > Anaerolineae > Anaerolineales > Anaerolineaceae > Flexilinea. The sequence continues at coordinate 1,867 of CAYWGX010000226.1, read as the reverse complement.
CTTTACTTTGTCTATCCCGAATCAACAGACAGAGGAAGAATGCGGTAAGCGCTGCAGTACCAAGACCCAGCAGCCAGCGACTGAGGGAAAAACCGGCAAAAACGGCGTTTTTAACCTCGGAAGGCTCGGAAAAGGTAAAAAAAAGCGCTGTCAGCCCGCTGAGGACTGACAGAATACAAAAAAATTGGAAATAGTGACCGGTGGTTAGTGACTGGTGATCAGCTTGAATAGAAGTTCTATTTTTTTTCATGATTTACAATCTGTCGCCGGGGACGGTTCCATCCGGCACCTTTATTGCGCTGAAATGAGCAAGTACCTTGCAAATGTTTATTCTGCACAGCAGTTTGTCCGTGCAGTGCCTCCAGGCAACCGGCCCCGACGACATTTCCTACATCCTATTCCCAGTTCCTGATTTCTCATTCAATTTACAGTCTTGTACCCGTTGCCGTATCCGCATCACCGGCAAGCGTGACGGTGAATGTTCGTTTCGAGGTTCCGCGGTAGACTTCGATCTCAACGGTATCTCCCGGGCTGTATTTGAAAAGACAGTTATAGAAGGAGCCGTTCTCCGCGATGGTATAGTCACCGATGCGAATAATGATGTCATCGACCTGGAGTCCTGCCTTTTCTGCCGGCCCGCCTGAGGTCAGGTCCATAATGTAAACACCGGAATCGGTCGGGAGTTGATAAGCCCGGGCCATGCGGGCAGTGATTTCCGTCCAGCGGATCCCAAGGACCGGACGACTGAATGCGCCGTTCTGAATGATTTGTTCACTGATGAGCTTTGCGGTGTTGGAGGGAATCGCGAACCCCAAACCTTCTGCGGTGGCGCTGGAATAGCTGGAACCGCGGACGATCATGACGTTAATGCCAATCACCTCGCCGGCAAGATTGACCAGCGGTCCGCCGGAATTTCCCTGGTTGATGGCAGTGTCGGTCTGGATCAGGTTTTCCATCTGGTATCCATTGGAGGATTCCAGAAAACGTCCGGTAGCGCTGATGACCCCGACGGTGACAGTGTTTTTAAAATTTCCCAGTGGGGAACCGATGGCAATGGCAGTCTCTCCCGCTTTCAGCAGATCGGAATTCCCGAGCTTTGCGACTGCCGGAACTTCACCTTCCACCTTCAGCACGGCAAGGTCGGAAAAGGAATCGGCGCTGATGAGCTGCGCCTGCAGCACGGTACCGTTGGCCAGTTCTGCATAGTATTCGCGGCCATCGCTGATAACATGGTTGTTGGTGAGGATATAGCCGTCTTCGCTGATGATGACGCCGCTGCCCATGGAAGTGGAGTCGGAGGTACGGTAGCCAAAGTAGGTCATGGACCCGGGGATCACTGCAGTGATGGTCACGACCGCAGGGGCGACTTCTTCCACTACCCGGGTGACCTGACTGGAGACCTCGACCTGCATGGCTTCGAGCTGTCCGACAGGCCGTTGAGAATCCAGTTCAGTGATCTGTGCTCTTAATTCGGCAATTTGAGATTGCAGTGCGGTGACTTCCTCGCTGCTGACAGTTGTTTCTGTTATTTGCGCAGATTTGTTTTCATTGTTCATAAAAGGCAGGTTCAGGAATTTCATTTCCCGGTTCCCGCCGACAGCTCCGCCGATAAAGCCGCCGAGTATGGCGGTGATCAGGGCGATCAAAATGACCGTACCCCAGGAGGGACGGTTATCTTTGTTTTTCTTCGGCGGATCCTGCCGAACTTCATAGTAAGGTGGGTATTGATTGTACATAATTCTTGTAGACGGTTGTCGGTTGTCAGTTGTCAGATTCTGTGTTTATTTCCGGTAACAGACAACCGGCAACTGTCTATTTTCTCCTTTTCGTAAACAGCAGTAAAAGCGTTGCCAGCGGCCATACCCAT
>CAYWGX010000225.1:0-4715 GCA_964457635.1 uncultured Leptolinea sp. | reverse complement strand
ATGATTCTCATGACAAGGCTCACCGTGCCTCCGGGCAACCGGCCCCACTGTCACTTTTTTCGGACAACCGGCTCCACTGTCACGATGTCCACTGTCACCGGGTGGCTGGTATAATACAAGTTATCTCAATAAACAGGGAGGTGACGTATTATGCCCCGGATGCCCAGAAAGAAAAGTGAGTCGGGATATTTTCATGTTGTCTCCAAGGGGAGCGGCGGACAGGTTTTGTTCGTTGAGCGATCGGATTACATTTGTTTTCTGCAAAACCTGAAGAAGTACGGCGAGGAATTCAACGTCTCCATATGTGCGTATTGTCTGATGGACAATCATGTACACATCCTTGTTCATGACGGGGATGATAACCTTTCAACGTTTATGCGTAAATTGGATTCTGCTTATGCATCCTACTATAATCGTAAATATCAGAGAATAGGACATGTGTTCCTTGACAGGTTTAAGAGCAAACCGATCGATAGTGAAGAATATCTTCTCACTGCTTTTCATTATATATTGAATAATCCACCGAACGCTAATCTCTGTGCTGCCGCTGATTATGAGTGGAGCAGTTACAAAAAGTATGGGCAGAAGGAATCATTTGTGAACACTGAGATATTCTGTGAATTGCTCGGAGATTGGGATGATTATGTAGCTTATCTTGACACGGAGCAGGAAGATGGTTATTTTGAGTATGAAAGCATAAGGCGGGATGATGCGTGGGCATTGGAAATTATCCGCACTGAGCTTGGTGTTGCGAGCGGGACGGCACTCCAGAGCTGGTCACGGGAAAAACTGTATGCCGCGCTGCGGCTGTTGAGAGAAAAGGGGCTTTCTGTGAGACAGATAGAGCGTTTGACGGGGATCAACCGTGGGATAATCCAGAAGGCGTGACAGTGGGGACGGTTGTGACAGTGGGGCCGGTTGTGACAGTGGGACGGTTCCACTCCGGCACATCGCGCTTGTCATGATTCTCATGACAAGGCTCACCGTGCCTCCGGGCAACCGGCCCCACTGTCACCGAGTCCCCGGGGTACAGGCCCGCTGCGCGGTACCGTCCCCCTTCCGCCCCCGTTTATTTAATGGATGGATTTTCGATACAGGTTATAGGTGGGCTGGATGCCGGCGAAGGAGTAGTTGGCGGGGAATTTCTCCACGAGCTCATAATTGGGACTGTCGATGATGCGCAGGAAGGTAAACACATAATCTACGCAGCCCTCGGCCAGGCAGGCGTCCTGCTGCTCCTGAATATCTTTGAGCGGGAGGTTGAACCCGCAGAAGAAGCGCTGATTGGGCAGGATGCCGGCGATGGTATCGACGCCCATGTCGAGAAAGCCGTAATTCATCAGGGTCGGGTGTTCGAGCCCGTCTGCTTCGATGACGGCTTTGGCCTGATACTGGGGATAGTCCTGCTTTTCGAAGGCCAGGGAGCGCATGTTCCCGGCGAAGAAAAACATACCCAGAACACAAGCCGCCAGTGACAGTGCGGTGTTCATGTTGACGTCATAGCGCAGCAGGACGGGAATGCGGACAAACCGCTCATAGAGATCCGCGAGGGCGATGAGCCCGAAGGGGACGAAGGCGCCGAAGATTTGCGGATAGTAGGAGTAGAAGCGTCCGCTGAAATAGATCAGCAGGTACATCATGAAAAAGGTCCAGCTGACCAGGCGGGAAAGGTGCCGGTTCTCCTGCCGGGAGCACCAGATGAGACCGATGATAAGCGAGAGGACGGAGAGGGTGTTGAAGACCAGCATGTTCAGGAAACCGCTGAGCAGGTTCTGAATGACAGCGAAATGCCCATAGAGGTCTGCGGTTTTGGGGTAGAGGAAGATGTTCTGATAGAAGTAGACGTTGAACAGGTCCTTGAGGCCGCCGGCAAGGGCGAACCAGCACAGGATCAGGACGGTCGGGATCATCACGCCGGCTGCGATCCAGCCGATCCCCTTGAGGATCTCCAGACGCCGGTCCTTCTCCCGGGCGAAGAAGTACAGTGCGAGGATCCAGCCCAGGTAAAAGCCGAGCATGGAGTATTTCATCCACAGCATACAGCCGGAGGTGACACCGATCAGGATCCATTCCGTACGTTTGGGGAGCATGTCCTTTTTCAGGCGGTGATAGGCGACCCAGAGGGCATAGGTGATGAGCGGGAGGCAGAATTCCTCCGCGCTGTCGCCCTGGTCAAAGGAGAGTGCTGTATAGACGATGAGCGCCAGGATGGGGACCCACGGCAGGGCTCCGCTGCCCAGGCGCATGCGCATGATTTTGAAGGCGAAGAGCAGGAAAAAGAAGCAGCTGATGATCTCGAGGACCCACATGCCGGTGAGGGAGTTGAAGGAGATCAGGGCGCCGAGAGAGTGCAGGAGCAGGAGCAGCGGCCCCTTTTGTTCGTAGACGTCCCGGTAGGGCAGCATGCCGTGCAGGATGGACTTGCCGACCGAGAACATGGTGTGGGGGTCTACCCAGTCGTTGAAGGCATAGAAGGGCGAGCATTCGGAGGCCAGCGTCATCATCACGACCGAGGTCAGGCCGATGAAGAGGGGCTCCTGCCGGGCATCCGAGCTGTTATTCTCTCCGGTGATCCGTTCCGCGATGACCGAGACCAGCCAGTCCGTGCCGATGAGGGCGAGGAGGCAGAGCCCGGCTCCTGCGGCACCGCAGATGCGTCTGGCGGGCATGGTGGGCAGGGTCTCCCAGGAGCGGAACAGCGGGGCCTGCTGCCAGCGAAGGTAAAAGAGGACGCCGAATGCCAGGGTGACGGCGGAGGAGATGAGCGGGTATTGGAATTGGAAGAGGGGTTTGGGAGCGTGGTTCTTTTCATGACGGATGACGGTCCATCCGGCTGCCGCATAAACGGCGAGCGAGACCGCAGCGGAGATCCAGTCCGGTCCGGAGAGCAAGAGCAGGTGGGGCAGCAGGCATAAAAAGATCATGGTCTTATCCAATCATATTCCACTAATATATAGTGTACCCGATAAATGTGCTTTCGGGGTCAAACCGTTGGAAATTGAGACAGGTAAGGATGGAACCTTTCACAGGATATATCGTTATAATTAACATAAGGCAATACTGATTAATCCAGTATGCCTCAAGAGGCGCCACGATAAATGTATTTCCTGCGATGTGTCACGGGGACGGTTCCTTCCGTCTCCATGCCTGCACCGCAAGGTGCGGCCTTCGGCCGTTCGATTCGGTGCAGGAGCTTCGCCCATGAGGTGACTACAGGGCGAAGCTGGTTGCTCCGCATCAATCTGGCGAAGCCAGCACTTCTCGGAGCAACCGGCCCCGTGACACATAAGGAGGGTGAGATGCTTGGCAAACAAAAGTGTAAAATTTTGAAAGAGATCCGTCAGAAGATCGCCGATGAAAACGATATCCCGTATGTGACCCGGGAGTGTACCCATCAGGGGAACTGCCGCGGGACCTGTCCGCAGTGCGAGAGCGAGCTGCGTTATCTGGAGAACCAGCTGCGGACCCGTGCGTCGCTGGGGAAGAAGATCCGGGTGGCGGCACTGTGCGCGGGAATGGTGCTGAGCGCTGCCGGGTGCGACACCATCAGTGCGGTCATCGACAAAAAGAGCCCCGGGGACGAGCTCTCCGGCATGCTGGAATATGAGACACCGGTACCGGCTCAGCAGGAGACTGCCGAGGTCTTTGTCACCGAGGGAGAGGTGCCGTGGCCGTCTGAGGAACGGGAGGAGCAGGTCATCGTCCTGCCGACGCAAAGCTCGATGGTCGAGGATATCCGGACGTTTGAGCTTTCCGGCATGGTCCCTTGAGGGGGCAGACCTGTGGATGATGTGCTGTTTCCGCTGCTGAGCCTTGCACGGCTGCGTATAGGTATCGACGGGCAGGGCGTCACGACGCTGGTGGCCGGTGCGGGCTGTCCGCTGAGCTGCCGCTGGTGCATCAACGGGAAGCTGCTGCGGGAGGCGCCGGCAGAACGGGTGAGTGCTGCCGAATTGCTGGAGCGGGTCCGGATCGATGATCTCTATTTCCGTGCTACCGGCGGCGGGGTCACCTTCGGCGGTGGGGAGGCGCTGCTCCACGCGGAGTTCATCCGCGCTTTCCGCCGGGTCTGCCCTGCCGAGTGGCGGATCTGTGCCGAAACCAGTCTGGCTGTTCCGCCGGAGCAGGTGCGTATTACAGCGGAAGCGGTCGATGAGTTCATCGTGGACTGCAAGGACACGGACCCGGAAATCTATCACGCCTATACCGGCGGGGATGCGGGGCTGATGCTCTCCAACCTGCGGCTGCTGCTGGAGCTGGTTGGTCCGGAGCGGATCACCGTCCGCGTCCCGCTGATCCCGGACTATAACACGGAAGAGGATCAGCAGAACAGCGTGCGGGTCCTCCGGGAGCTGGGAATTGTAAAATTGGATCTCTTTTCGTATATAAAGAAAAGCTGATCAATACGACTTGTTCTCCTGTCCCTGCTGAACAGTTATAAAGTGGAAAAAGCAGTTGATCATCAAGAAAAAAAAAGACGTCCATGCGGACATATTGAAGAAAGATATCCCGTATGCGGCAAAATTGTAACAAGCTATCAGACGTAAGATGTTCAGCCTAAGACTGGCGTTTGTGCAGCGGAAAGCAATGGAGCTTGTGATAGGGCTCCGAACAGTCACCCTGAAAAATATATCTGCTGCTGACAACAGAGAACATCCTCAAATAATAAAACGAGCTCCCAAATAACGGGAGCTCGCTGATTCAGCAAAAGTCTG
>CAYWGX010000224.1:0-4755 GCA_964457635.1 uncultured Leptolinea sp. | reverse complement strand
CCCGGAATCTTAAAGAAACCCTGGATCTGACCGGCATGCAGGTTCATCAGGATGTAACGATTTGTACCGGCCACTTCGATCATGTCTGCCACCAGACGAGCCGTGATGGGCACGCGGGGCTGATCTTTTTTATCGGAACGTGCATAGCACATGTAAGGGACAACTGCCGTCAGCCGGGCTGCAAAATCCAGATAAAGGGTCTGCAGCAGGATCAGCAGTTCCATCAGGTTGCGGTTTACCGGACGGGAGGTGGATTGGATCGCATAACAGTCCTGCCCGCGAACACTGCGGTCCAGCTTTACGAAGAGATTCTCGTTCGGAAATTCGATGATCTGTCGTCCGCACAGTTCCATCCCGAGATAACTCGCAATACCTTCAGCAAGAGGGAGATTCCCATTGCCGCTGAAAAGCTTTATATCACCATACTGTCCCATGATTTGTCCTTTGCTAATAAAATGACTATTACTGTCTTTTGACCGGAATTAAGTATAGCATAAGAAGTGAAAATAATTGCGGAATCATGAGTATGTCCCGGTGCAGTATTTCATATTTACGGCCGATTATCCGGATCCGGTCCTCACAAATATCGGTCAGCGTAGTATAATAGTCTCATGCCGGTAAATTATGAACAATTACGCCTACAGATGAAAGACGCGGGGAAGACGCTGCGGCTGCGCCACGACGCCTTCAGCCGGGCAGCGAAGCAATACGAAACCCAACTGCGGGCTGAGGCCGGCTCGGATGATCTCCGAGCACGGGTTGAAGGACTTCTTGCATCAAAATCTGAGCTGCGCTGTGCCATTCCCGGAAATGAACCCGTCGATACGGTCCATCCCCTGCCGCCGCTGCCACCGGTACAGATCCGCCTGCTGGCCTGTGACGGTTCACAGATCAGTCCCAGCCGCCATGATGAGATCAGTTTCGGACTCATCAATACCGCTGTCGTGGAATTCATCGTCAACAGCGGGAAAACGCCCCGCATCATCACCCGCACGAAACTTCTCCCCTTCGATGACCTTCCCTCAGAAAATCTGCTGGGGGTCCAGCGGGATGCCGCGGAAAAGCGTTTTCTTTCAGAAATCGCCGTGGAAGGGAGCAGAGAGATTCCTGTCTTTGCACTCAGCGATGGCCCGCTGGAGCTTTTCACTGATACGCCGGAAATGAAAGGGCAGGAGCTTCTCAAAGCCGAATATCTGGAAGCTCTCACCCAGCTTGCAGCCGCCCGCATTCCCGCGGCCGGTTATATCGACCGGCCCCGCTCCGACCCCGTCATCCGCATGCTGGACCTGCTGCGGACCGGCTCGGCACAGGAAGAGAAAAATCCGGGAGCGGATGACGCGATGATTTTCAGTAAACTGCTCGCTTCCGGGGAACGCTCCGCTGTTTTTGACATGAACTCCCGCCTGAACCGGGAACTTTCCGAAGAGCTGCAGCTGTGCTTTTTCTATATGAACATCGGCCGGGCGGACCATCCCTATATCTGCCGGGTGGAACTGCCCGCCTGGGCTGCCGCGGAAGCAGACATCGTGGACCTGCTTCATGCCGTGCTGATCCAGCAATGCAGCATCCTCGGCGGACACCCCTATCCCTTCATCCTGCACCGGGCTCATGAGTCCGCGGTCGTTACGCTCGCGGAGAAGGAGGAGGTCAAAACCCTGCTCCTGCGGGAGATGGCAGTCAACGGACTCACCCCGCCGGAAAAGTCAAACAAACAGATAGCGAAAGACCTGGGAGTCAAGTAACAGACAGAAAATTGAAGTTCAGATGAAATTTAGTGAAAGATCAATCTATATGGAAGAAAAATCACACTATATCGGACGAATGTTGTCCGCGAACTCGCGGGAATGCGTAGTCAGCGCACTCACGCCGCAAAAAGATATTCCACCTTTCGGCTCCATGCTCCGTATCCCGCTGGGACCCGGGCAGCCGGAGATCTACGGTGTGGTGAGCGACATCACCCTGGAAGAAGACGGCTTTCTGCGGCAGATCGCTTCCTCCGCCAACATCTCTGAGGAAGTGATCCGGGACGCACAGGAAAACCGCAATGTTCCGATTGTGATCCGGGTTGCCTTCATCGGCTATATGGAAGGCGATAAAGTACTGCACCTGCTTCCGCCCCGGCCTCCGGTGACCCTTACCGAGATCTATCCCTGCAGCGCACGGGAGATCAGCGAATTTACCCGCAAGTTCGGCTATCTGCGCCTGCTGATGGACGTGAACCACCTGCCTGCGGGAGAACTGCTGGCAGTCCACCTGAAGGATACCGCCAAAGCCCATGCCCAAATCAGCGACAGCGACTGGGCACAGCGTGCAGTGGAAGAGGTCATGAACCTGCTGGGCGGGGATCCCGCCGCCATGATTGCCGTCATGGGCGCCATTGGGGACGCGGAACTTTTTTAATAATTTAGTGAATAGTGAATAATGAATAATGAATAATTGCGGTGTCGCTTCGCGACTTCTATAGATTAGTACAGATAAGTTACGCGCTTATTTCAATAATCAGAGTATCTTATAGCCATTATTCATTATTTTTAAAGCTGCGAAGCAACACCTTAACTATTCACTATTCACTATAAAAATAAGGAGCGATATGGAAGAATCTCAGATAGGTTATATCACCGGCGGGAGCCTGAAAGAAGGCTTTATTGCCCGGCTCACCGTTCCCCCTGAAACCGTGCAGGAAGGCTCCTTCGTGGTCATCGAAGACGGTCCGCGCGTCTTTTACGGACTGGTCACGAATATAAAACTATGCGCAGCAGACAACCGCTTTACCGACGCTCACACCATGGATCGCTTCCCGCCCGCCCTGCGTGAGAAGGTAGCCGGACATACCCTTTACACAGAAGTGGAGATCATGCCCGCCCTGATGCAGAACATCGGTTACGCCCCCGGCACACCGGGCTACGATCCCTTTGACAAAAACGTCGATCCGGAGCCGCTTCCGGTCAAGATGGTACCGCCGCACCACTCTCCCATGCGGGCAGCGGAACGTTTTGACGTGGCCGCCATTTTCGGTTCCACATCCAATCCGAAATATTTCGAGGTCGGCTCAACCCGGGAACAGGGACATCCCGTGGCCATCAACATGGAAAAATTCGTCCAGCGCTCCTCCGGCATTTTCGGCTCAACCGGGACCGGGAAATCCTACCTCACCCGCATGATCCTCGCCGGACTGATCCGCTCCAAAGAGGCCTCCGCACTGGTCTTCGACATGCACAGCGAATATGCCTACGGAAACATCTCTCCGGATAACCACACCCAGGTGCCGGGACTGAAGAACAAAATGCCGGACCGGGTGAAGGTCTGTTCCCTGGGAAGCGGCAGCCGAGTGAGCGGAAATCATCCGGATTATGATCTGATGCTGGAATATTCGGATGTGACCCCGGAGGATGTCATGATGCTGACCCGCACCCTCAACCTGCGGGACACCACGGCCACGACCCTTTTTGCCCTGGAAAAATCCTTCGGACGGGAGCATTGGCTGCAGTCTTTTATGGAGCTGAAAACCGGAATCGGCGAAGGGACCGTCAGTGAGTGGGCGGAGCAGAATAATGTGAATACAGCCGCAGCCGAAAGCCTGCAATCCAAATTGAGCCGTCTGTACCATAACCCCTATATGGTCGCCAAAACACCTTATAATGTGGTCAACCAGATCGTAAACGCACTGGAAAACGGCATTTCGGTCATCATCACCTTCGGGAAATATCAGTCTGACCTGGATTATCTGCTGGTTGCGAACATCCTGACCCGAAAGGTCCGAGCGGTCTGGGAAAAACGCACCGAAGATCATCTGGCAGGGATCGGTTCCAAACCGAAACCGCTTGTAGTCGCCATCGAAGAAGCGCACAAGCTGCTGAGCCGTGAAATGGCCTCACAGACTGCCTTCGCCCTGATTGCCCGGGAAATGCGCAAATACTCCGTGACTCTTTTGGTGATCGATCAGCGGCCCTCCCAGATCGATGATGAGATCATGTCCCAGCTTGGCACCCGGGTCTCCGGCTGGCTGGGGGATGAGTCGGATATCGCTGCGGTGCTTTCCGGCCTTTCCGGCAAGGATTCCCTGCGCGGGATGCTCTCCCGTCTCCAGCCCAAACAGGAGGTCTTGCTGCTGGGCTACGGTGTTCCCATGCCACTTCCCATCCGGTCGCGCCTCTATGACGGAGAATTCTGGAAGCAGCTGCTGGGCAAAACAACTTCATCCGATCCACTCCCGAAAGAAGATGAGGACTGGCTATCGAATTAATTTAAGATGAAAGTTGAAAGGTGAAGTTTTCAGCACTGAATTTTCAACCATCACCCTTCACCCTTTTTTACAGGAGATTTCATTACATGATCAGCTTTTACAACGACTATTCCGAAGGAGCGCACGAGCGCATCCTCGACGCATTGGCCCGCACCAACCGGGAACAGACCCCGGGATACGGAGAAGACGAATACTGCGCAGAGGCGAAGACCCTCATCCGCAGATACCTGCGCAAGCCCGAAACCGAGATCCACTTTCTGGTGGGCGGGACCCAGACCAACACCACTGTCATTGCCGCCATTCTCAAGCCCTGGCAAGGTGTGATCGCAGCCGACACCGGCCACATCGCCGTGCATGAGTCCGGCGCCATCGAGGCTACCGGGCACAAGGTCCTCACCCTGCCCCATCATGAAGGAAAAATCAACGCCGAACAGATCGAGTGTCTGGTCCGGGCTCATTACGATTCCGAATCCTTCGAGCACCAGGTACAGCCCGGTATGGTCTATATCTCC
>CAYWGX010000223.1:0-4758 GCA_964457635.1 uncultured Leptolinea sp. | reverse complement strand
ATAGCAGAACAAATTGTTTTGACTTTTTATACTGTAATATCAGAAATCAGAAATAAGGATAAAATGAGCGATTGTAATCATGATTGTTCGAACTGCAGTAAAAACTGTGGGTCGCGAACAGAACCGGAGAGCCTTTTGGTTCCGCAGAATGAAGTCTCCGACATCAAAAAGGTGATCGGCATTGTCAGCGGCAAGGGTGGGGTCGGGAAATCCATGGTGACTTCCCTGCTGGCCTGTGCCATGAATCGGGCTGGCAAAAAGACTGCCCTGATGGATGCAGATGTTACCGGGCCTTCCATTCCGAAAATGTTTGGGCTGAAGGAACGTGCAGAAGCCGACGAGAAGTATATGTATCCGGTGAAAACCCGCGGGGGGATCAAGGTGATGTCCCTGAACCTGTTGGTTGAAAATGAGACGGATCCTGTGATCTGGCGCGGTCCGGTAGTTGCCGGTCTGATCCAACAGTTCTGGAAGGATGTCAATTGGGGTGATGTGGACTATATGTTCATCGATATGCCCCCGGGAACCGGTGATGTCCCGCTGACGGTGTTCCAGTCCATCAAACTTGATGGCATCATCATCGCAGCTACACCGCAGGAACTGGTCTCCATGATCGTCTCCAAGGCTGTGAACATGGCAAAGATGATGAATGTGCCCATCCTGGGCGTCATCGAGAACATGAGCTATCTGAAATGCCCTCACTGCGGAGAAGCGATCGATATTTTCGGTAAAAGCCATACTGCAGAAGCTGCGGCTGAGCATGGTTTACCGGTCCTGGACTGCATCCCGCTGGATCCGGCTTTGGCCGGGCTCAGTGACGCCGGGAACATTGAACAGGCTGATACGAGTGTGCTCTCCAACACGATCCAAATGCTTGTTGAGATGAAATAAAGCTGCAGCTTGTTCAACTATTGAATGAATGACCGCCAGAAGCCGGAATACCGGTCTTACCGGCGGTTTTTTAATATTTCCGTGTTTATTTTTGTAAGAAACGGTCATTCTCGTTTATAATGCTTGATGAAGTGTGTATAAAGAAGGAGACTGCAAATGAAAAGATTTCAGAAATTCATCATGCTGCTGGTTTTTGCCTGTGTTCTTTGTGCCTGTTCCAATCTGCCTCAGGAACCTACAAAAACACCGACGCTGAGCCCGGAGGAACTGATGCAGGCTGCACAGGAAACGGCTGAAGCCTTGCGCCGGGAGACAGAAACTCAGTGGGCAATCGAAAATCCTTCTCCGACTCCAACCGATACCTCAACACCGACACCGATGGCAACAGCCACCAGTGCGATTCCAAGGATCCCTCCGACGGCAACCGAAGAGCCACGACCATATCTGCGTGTAGGCAATACCAGTTCATTAGTTTATAAAATTGGTGATCCGGGCGATTATTATTTCGTCCCGATGGATAACCTCTATGTTGAGGTCTGTTATACCAATGAGGGCTCCGGTACCTGGAATGAAAATTATTATTGTCAGGTGGTTCGTCAGGGCGGCAGTGTGATTGTACCGAATACGCCCAATTACCTTGGGAAGAGCGTCAGTACCGGTGAAAAGGCCTGCTTTAGCTTTAATCGTCAGGGCAGTCCCGATACAGCACTGGGAACACAGTGCTCCGCCTTCCAGCTTTATACTGATACCGGTGCCTCAATGGCAAACGGCTATCTTTCCGTCTGCTGGACCATCCATTAAAGAAAAATAACCCTTTAGTCAGGAGTTTGATAAAGTGAAACGTACAGAAATCAGAGAATTATTTGCCTCACCGGAAGCATTCGGCGGGAAGGAGATCACGGTTTGCGGATGGGTCAAATCGATCCGCGACCAGAAATCTTTGGCTTTCATTCAGCTCAATGACGGCGGTACACATCAGCCGCTGCAGGTCGTGATGTTTGACAGCCTCAGCAACTATAAAGAAATCGCCGGCCAGAATGTCGGAGCCGCGCTGATCGTGCATGGACTCTTCAAGCTCACTCCGGAAGCCAAGCAGCCGTTCGAAGTGGAAGCTCAGTCCATTGAAGTGGAAGGCACATCCACTCCGGATTATCCGCTGCAGAAGAAGCGCCATACCCTGGAATATCTGCGCACTCTGCCGCATCTGCGCATGCGCACTAACACCCTTTCTGCGACATTCCGTGTCCGTTCCGTCACGGCTTATGCTATCCACAAGTTCTTCAATGAACGTGGTTTTGTTTATGCTCACACACCGATCATCACCACCAGCGACTGCGAAGGCGCCGGTGAGATGTTCCGTGTCACAACGCTTGACCTGAACAATCTGCCCAAACTGGAGGACGGCTCCATTGATTACTCGCAGGATTTCTTCGGCGCTTCTACTGCGCTGACTGTTTCCGGCCAGCTGCAGGGGGAGACCATGGCCCAGACTTTCGGGAAGATCTACACCTTCGGTCCGACCTTCCGTGCGGAAGAATCCTACACCGCCCGTCACGCATCTGAGTTTTGGATGATCGAACCGGAGATCGCTTTTGCCGACCTGCAGGATGACATGGACCTGGCCCGCGATATGGTCAAGTTCATCCTTTCCTATGTGATGGAACAGTGCCCGCAGGAGATGAAGTTCTTCAATGATTTCTTTGATAAGGGTTTGCTGGAACGCATCCAGCATGTCATCGATTCCGATTTCGCTACCGTCACCTATACCGAAGCGATTGAGCAGCTGGAAAAGGTCAAGGATCAGTTCCAGTACCCGGTTTACTGGGGTGCCGATCTGCAGACGGAGCATGAACGCTACCTGACGGAAGTTATTTACAAGAAACCGCTCTTTGTCATCAACTATCCGAAGGAGCTCAAGGCTTTCTATATGCGCGTCAATGATGACGGTAAGACGGTTGCCGCGGTGGACCTGCTGGTGCCGGGCGTAGGTGAGATCATCGGCGGTTCCCAGCGTGAGGAGCGTCTGGATGTACTGGAACAGCGCATAGCGGAATGCGGTCTCAACAAGGCGGATTATGAATGGTACCTGGATCTGCGCCGCTACGGCTCGACTCACCATGCCGGCTTCGGTCTCGGCTTTGAACGAATGATCATGTACATGACCGGCATGGCGAACATTCGTGATATCCTCCCCTTCCCGCGCACGCCGAAGAACGCGATGCTGTAAGGAGAGACGTCAGACATTGGACGTAAGATGATATACGGAGGGCGCGAAGCGCCCTCCGTATATATTTCAGATTTATACTATCTCCCGGTCGATCTTATGCCGCAGTGTATTTGGTTCCCCTGCCATTTCCTGTAACACGGATATAGCCCTTTGATTCGAGTCTGGATAGAATTGTGAGGACTTTTGTTTTGCTGAACCCCGTTTTTGCAGCAATTTCTGAACGGGAAACGGACCTCCCGGAGAGAAGTTTGTAAACCGCCTGTTCATCTTCAGCCAAAGCCCGTCCCGGTTCGATCACAGGCAAAATGACCTGAATCGAATTTGAGGAGAGGTTGTATATAGGCTTCACTTGACTGTCTTTATACGTTTCATTAATTCTTCGAATTCCCGTCCCAAATCTTTCAATAAGATGGAGCCTGAAAAATATATTGGCAATGATCCGGTTACGGAGGACAGAAATACCGCCTCTGTAATATTCTTCTTCGCTCATTCCTTCCGGCAGCCCACCGGGCGAACTGATTTCGATTCGATCCGGAAACATAGAAACATTAATTTGTGAGTTGGTGTCCCAGGTTCTGTGAACAAGAGCATTCGCTATTGCTTCACGAAACGCTTCTTCCGGTATTTGTGAAACAGTCACCCGCAGGCTTCCTGAAATTTTTTCATACTGATAATACTTTCGATAAATGCTCAATGCAAGATCATATTGGCTCAGAATGGAGCGATGGTCATAAGATTCATGGTCAAGAATGATATTAATGCTTTCTCCAAACCGAACAACATCAATACCGTTGAATCCGTTTTTATCCGCTAAAAGTTCAGCTGCCTTGTTATATCCTTTATTTTCCTGATACAATTCAAGCGTCTTGAATGTATCCCGGGTAACTTCCTGTAGCTGCATTATTTCTGTCAGCTTTACGGATAATACGGAGAAATCCAGGTTTTGATTCGCCGCAGGTAATTCTTCAAAGGATAAGTTTTGTCCCTGAAGAATTAAACGGGTGAGTTCCAGCCGTTCCGCGGGAACTGATGCGGAATCATTCCGACGATATGCTTTTGCTTTGTACAAATATGGTTTATGCAGACCTTCAAAAACCGTGAGGGTGATGACAGACGTCTTTTGGTCAACAGACAACGTGTAATCGGGAACCGGTTCAATGTTGTCATTGATTCGGTTCTCTATATCAAGGCAGGTTTGCTCCGGGTTTTTTATACCGGTTACAGAGCCGTCATCAGCAACACCAAATATGATTTTCCCTGTGCCATAATTAGCGTAAGCGCTGACTGTTTTTAGAAATGTATTTGTGACAGATTCTTTATACTCCAATGTTTTTGATTCCCGCATGCAGCACCTCCATGAAATACGCCTATGACAATTATATTATAAATCGTTCAAAAAAAGGACGCAAAAAAGGACGTAAAATTTTACGTCCTTTTTTGCGTCCTTTTTTTGAACGAAAAACTCCGCGGAAGAGTTATCCTCCGCGGAGTTGGATTTATTCAGAAGTGAAATACTTAGTCTTCCTTGCTCAGGGAGTAGTCGAGATTCGCGAGCTGTTTGTACAGCGTGTTGCGTTTCTGGACATCCTTGACCGCCTTCTTCATCAGGGCTTCTGCGCGGGCTTCGTCAGCCTTGAGCA
>CAYWGX010000222.1:0-4770 GCA_964457635.1 uncultured Leptolinea sp. | reverse complement strand
GCGGTCCCTGTGGCCCGGTCTCACCGGTGTCACCCTTCGGCCCCTGCGGCCCGGTCTCTCCCGTGTCACCCTTCGGCCCCTGCGGTCCGGTCTCTCCCTGGATTCCCTGAGGCCCCTGTGGCCCGGTCTCGCCCTGGATTCCCTGCGGCCCCTGTGGCCCGGTCTCACCCTGGATTCCCTGAGGCCCTTGCGGTCCGGTCTCTCCCTGGATGCCCTGCGGCCCCTGCGGTCCGGTCTCTCCCTGGATGCCCTGCGGGCCCTGCTCACCCTGTGGGCCGGTCTCTCCCTGGATTCCCTGAGGCCCTTGCGGTCCGGTTTCACCCTGGATACCCTGCGGGCCCTGCGGCCCGGTTTCTCCGGTATCGCCTTTGTCGCCCTTCGGGCCGCGTTCGCCCTGAATAATTTCCAGGGTAATTTTTTCCTCAGCAGGCGTTAAATTAACAGGCGTTTCTGTCAGGGTCAGGATGATTTTATTTTCGACGACCTCAATCATTATCTACCTCAGTGACCGAAGGCAGCACCGTGAAAGATCCGCCAAGATAATACCGGATTTCATCCCCGTTTTTCAGGCAAAAATCATAGGCATATTTATCAGCTGACAATTCCCAGGTTTCATAAGACGGGATCGTGAGCACGACTTTCCCTTCTTCAGACTCATCGATGGAGACAGCGATTTCACATACCGTTTGCACAGGATCGGAAGGATAGGTTTTCGGATATTCACGCACCTGAGCAAATCCTTCCCGCCCCGTCAGGTCAATCGGCGTCCCGTCAGCTTCTTTGAAATAAACAGGCTGCTGGAATGTCTCCCCCCGATGCACACACAAATCATAATGTTCCATATTTCTCCTTTCGAAAAGAAGGGGTCAGATCCCTGGCAAGTAGGAGTCAGATCCCCGGAGGGGGTCTGATTCCTCATGAACCGAAATCAAGCACATTTGCCGGGAATCAGACCCCGCAAGCGGGATCTGACTCCACCTTGCAAAGGGATCCGACTCCACCTTGCTGTTTACAGCACGCCCAGCGGGTCGGGAATGGCGCGGAGGATCCCATCGCCCGGGTCATAGATTACGATGCGTGGTTCACAATCCACACCGCCCGTCACCGGGTTCCAGATATCGCTGCTTTCAACCACTTCGGAATCCCGGACTTCGCTTTCCTGATTCGGGATCACCTCTTCCGGGCTTTCTCCATCGACCGTGATCTCGACCTCTCCTTCGGCAATTTCCGCGATGATCGGGTCATCCGTGTCTTCCAGCGGCGGGATCTCCGCTTCCAGCTCACGGGGCAGTTCGATGACGGCAGGTGCCGCCGGTTCGACCTCCGTGAAACTCGTCCTGCGGAATCGGCTGCTGCCGAATGCCGGACTTGTCTGCATACCGGTACTGTTCCCGCGCCGTACCCCGCGCATTTGTTTATGGATCATCACCGTCATTTTTCCTCATTTCTTTGTGACAAAGGGGCCGGTTGCCCGGAGGCACCCGGTGCCGGAGGGAACCGTCCCTTTGTCACATTTGATCTCTTATTTCTTATCTTTTATCTCTTATCTCTGGTTTCCCTTCAGTCCGTCCTCCAGGGCTACGCCCAGGATGTAGCTCACCACGGTGCCGACCACGCCGATCACCGATTCCTCGGGGATCGGAAAATCCGGCCAGACCAGATAGATCATCGAATAGACGATCCCAACGACTGCCGCCCAAAACTTGCGGCTTTTCAATAAGCTGTAACCCATTTCTTTCATTGTTTCTCCTTTTCTGTTCGGAGCACATCGGGGACGGTTTTCTTGCTGCCGCGCAGTCGGCACAAGAGAACCGTCACCGTGTGCGCCTATTTTTCCCGAAGAGGCGTTCATGGTTCCCGGGTGTTTTGCTGCCGAGATGTCCCCTTTTCCCGAGGAGACGCACTCGGTGACGGTTCTTGCGTGCCGACTTCGCGGCAGCGCAATAACCGTCCCCGGGTGCTTCGTGTTAATTTGCCACGTTCGCCTTGTAGAGCGGCCGGTGATCCGCCACCAGAACGCTGAGGAAGTGGCGGGCTTTGATGCGGATCTCATCCCGGTCAAAGAGGGCCCCGGTGGTCTGGTTATCGGCGATATAGATCTCCGGCATCAGCCCGAAGCGTTCTCCGATATAAATGGCGGGCGCCAGTGCCGGATCAGCGGCCGCTGCCCAGTCATTGGCATCGGTGAATTCCGGACAGGTGATGACGTCGCCGAACTGTCCGCGCTGCATGTTTTCACTGTTGATGTTCAGCTCATAGGCGAGGGAGGGATAAATGATGCGCTGGGCAGTGAGGCGCAGCGAACGCGGCACGATCAGGTAGCGGGCATCCACCGCGAGCTTGGGTGCAGTGCCGCCATCGGCCACCAGCATGTCCTGCTCCCAGATCGCCCTCGAGGCTTCCTCCCAGGACTCCGCGGAAAGGGCCGTGCTGCCCAGGTTGTGATGGTCCGCATGGAAGACGGACTTGCCGTCTGCCATGTTCGGTCCGACACCGGAATTGCCGTTGAACACGGAAGTCACCATGGCGGAGATGCGGCGCAGTCCGGCTGTTGCCAGCTTGAAGGGGTACTGGCGCAGGCGCTTGGTGTCGTCCCGTTCAAACATCTCGATGGTGAGCGGCAGGTAGGCACCGTATTTGCTCCAGCTGCCGGTTTCCGGACTGTCGGTGACATTCAGCGCCTGATAGGGATTCCCTTCCTGTACCTCCGGCAGCAGGTTCAGTTCACCCACCAGGATCCCGGTGATGTCCTGCAGATTGTCGAAGTGCTCGACAGTGACGATCTTTTCCCACCAGCGGTAGCCGGAAGCACCGAGCTCCTCCCACTTCTGCGCGATCAGTTTGTTGAGGGCATTCTTGAGAATGCCGGGCAGGTCCGCAGAGGTGGCAAAGCGGGCACGTTCGGCATGGAAGCCGCCATGGAAATCCACATCGCCGGTCATCAGGCAGTAAAGCTCACGGATGCCGCTGAGCTTTGCGGTTCGGACATTTTTGAGAGCGGCAGGACGCTCGGCACCCAGCAGGTCGTGGATGGCTGCCGTCAGCTGGTCCTCGGAGGAGGCCATGCCGGAGAACTGTCCGCTGATGCCGGAGACGGACTGGGAAGCGGTGAGCTGGGAGAGCAGGCGCTTGCCGTCATCGATCGCGCGGTTGAGTTCAGCCGGATCGAAGGAGCGGTTCGCGAACTGCGCACGGATGCGGTCGCAGATGGGTGCGGGCAGTCCGCAGCCGGCGAGGGCGTTTTCCATCAGATGACGGCACATTTCCCTGTGCAGCGCTTCGGTCTTGGAAAGTTCGCTCTGCAGTGCGGAAAGGGTGAGCTTCCCGTTCATGTGGGTGCGCTGTCCGGATGGGATGCCGCGGGAGCGCAGGTTGTTCAGGGCACGGAGCACCGCCCCGCCCCGGGCCGGGTCCACCACCAGGTCGACGGAGTAGATCTTGAGAATCTCGGTGACCACATTGCCCTCACAGCTGAAGCTCAGGTCTGCACTGAAGCCGATCCTGGTGTCGGTGCCTTCATGAGCGAGGATCTCCGCGCAGGTCTCGCGCAGCAGATCGGCAGAAGGTCCGAAGGGCGTGAGTTTGGCCTTGATGCCCTGGACGGTCTCATCGTAGGTCGGTTCGGAAATCAGGCCGGCTACATCCCGTACGGAATGACCGTCATCGGAATCAAGAGGAAGGTGATCAATGAAGCACTGAACACCGTCAAAAAGAGGAACAGCCGCGCGGAGAACTTCGGGGCTGAATTCCCAGCCGTTGCCGGTTCCGGCGGTGATGCAGAGGATCTCGAATCCGCCGCTGGTTCCGTCCGGGGTCCCTTCCATGGGAAAGGGCTGGCGCTGTTCATCAGACAGCGCGGTTTGGATTGAATTGGTTTTATCTTTTCTCATAACAACTCCTTTGTATTTTGACTCGATCCTGTATGGAATCGATTTTCTATGAGTTTAGTACGGAAAATTATTAATTTCAAGAGACAACATTGACAGTTGACAAATGTTCAATTTTGTGGTAATAGAGCAAGTGAAGCACATGGGGACGGTTCTCTTGTTGCAGGCTTCGCTGCAGCAGAAGAATGCCTGTCCCGTAAGGTGCGGGCTTCGCCCGGTTGATTCGGGACAGGAGCTTCGCTTCGCTCGCCCCGTGTGCTTCTTCTTAATAAATTAGAACTTTCCAATTAGGATTTTTCCTTCTTGACGAATCGGGCGGGGCATGATAAGATAAAAAGACAAGGTTTATCATTCGGATAAACGAAACAAAAAGGAGAAAAGTTATGAAAAAGACTCTCGTTCTTGTATTGGCGCTCTGCCTGCTGTTCTGCACTGCCGCTGCCTATGCCGACGGCAAAGTGATGCTCTATTCCTCCATGCAGGAAGACCAGCTGATGGCTATCGAAAAAGCTTTTGAAGCTGCCTACCCCGACATTGACATGGAATACTACTATGCCTCCGGCGGTAAAGTGATCACCAAGGTCACCACCGAAGCCCAGGCCGGCAAGATCGAAGCCGACGTCATCTGGACCGGCGACCCCTCTGACTACGAAGAATTCAAAGCTGCCGGCTGGCTGCAGACCTATTCTTCTCCGGAAGCCGACCACATCGCCGATACCTACATCGACCCGGATGGCTACTACACCGCCGGCCGTCTGGTGACCATGGGCATTGCCTGGTCCACCATGTTCGTCGATGAAGCTGACGCTCCGAAGACCTGGAACGAACTGCTCGACCCGAAATGGAAGGATCAGCTGGTCATGACCGACCCGACTCAGGCTTC
>CAYWGX010000221.1:0-4797 GCA_964457635.1 uncultured Leptolinea sp. | reverse complement strand
AGCAGGAAAAGAAGATGGCGATGATCCTGATCACCCATGATTTCGGGATCGTTGCGGAAACCTGCGACCGGGTCGGAGTGGTTTATGCGGGCGAGATCGTAGAATACGGAAACCTTCGCCAGGTCTTTAAGAATCCGACCCATCCGTATACCGTCGGGCTGTTCGGTTCCATTCCGTCACTTACGGATGATGTGGACAAGCTTTACAATATTCCGGGTATGCCTTGCGATCCGACAAATCTTCCTTCTGGCTGTAAATTTGCTCCCCGCTGTACACATGCAGCCGATGTCTGCCGAAATAATGGAGTTATTCCCATGAAGGATATTGGCGGCGGCCACCTTTGCAGATGTATTCTTGCCGGGCAGAAAGGAGCATAGGCATCATGACAAAACCTTTGATTGAAATCAGAAACCTGAAAAAATACTTCGCCACACCAAACGGAATGCTTCATGCTGTTGATGATGTTTCATTCACGATCGGAGAAGGACAGACCCTGGGCGTTGTCGGAGAATCCGGATGCGGGAAATCGACTCTCGGCAGGACGATCATCCACCTGCATGAATCCACGGGCGGACAGATATTCTTCGACGGGAAAGACATTACACGCGTCAGCAAACCCCAGCTGAGGGAACTGAGACAGAATATGCAGATCATCTTCCAGGATCCTTATTCTTCTCTGGATCCCCGCTGCAATGTGGAAAGCACACTGCAGGAAGCGCTGAAAATGACAGGAAAATACAATGACAAAGATGCCATGCGTATCCGGACACAGCAGCTGATGGATATGGTCGGAATCGACAAACGTATGATGCACGCTTACCCGCATGAACTGGACGGGGGAAGACGTCAGCGTGTGGGAATTGCACGCGCCCTTGCCATGAATCCGAGGTTCATCGTCTGTGACGAACCCGTTTCAGCACTGGATGTATCGATTCAGGCTCAGGTTCTGAACCTGCTGAAAGATCTTCAGCATGAATACAAACTGACCTATATGTTCGTGACCCATGATATGTCTGTCGTACGTCATATTTCGGATCACATTTGCGTGATGTACCTTGGGCAGGCTGTTGAAAAATGCGAAAGCAAACGCCTTTTCAAAAAGCCGCTTCATCCGTACACACAGGCACTGCTTTCAGTGATCCCGTCAATTGACATAGACCGGGAAAAACGCCGTATTCTGCTGAAGGGAGAACTGGTCTCTCCGGTAGACCCGCCTCCGGGCTGCCGTTTCGCACCGCGCTGTCCACACGCAGTTGAAGCCTGCCAGCAGCCTCAGCAGCTGGAAGAATTGCTTCCGGATCATTTTGTAGCCTGCTGCAGGGCCAGGGAATTGAACAAAGACGTTTTATCCGGAGAGTAAACCCATGGAACCGGAAAAACACAGCGGCAGCCTGTTCAATCAGAAATACTTCGAGGGTTTTCGCCGTGCGATCACGATGGATGAATCTGGGAAAATGCGTGTGGAATTTGTCTATGAAGGCATCTATTACACGCGCAGTGTTCCTGAAAGCTTTCTCCATAAGCTGTGTTTTATTCTGTTCCCGGTGATTTCTGCTTCGGGATTGATTTGGACGATGTCTTTCAGAATTCCGATGAATTACAGCAAATGCGTGATGTTTTTTCAGATACTGCTCCTTTTTCTGTTGTTTTTGGAACTGATTTGCGGAGTGGTCCGCTATACAGCAAAGGAAAAACTCACACACTGGGAATACCGAATGGCTTCTTTGTCCGTAAAGGAAATCTCAGCAGTAAGTGCATTGGTCTCAGCAGGATTAATCGCCGCAGCCGCAGTACGGATCGCAAAAGGTCAGGACCCTGTGCATTTGTCCAGAGGGACATTCATTTACATCCTGATATTGATTCTGCAAAGCATTCTTATGACAGCCGCCATGCGGGAAAAATACATCGAAACAGAAAGTGAAGATGTCCTGAAGGGGATCGATGTTACGAATGAACTTTCTCCGGTGGATGACCCGGACAGCGGATACTGGAGGTAAGACATGGAAATTGTAAATATCAGACTGATGAGCAGCATTCTGTTTATGCCGGTCAATGTGATCGTTACATTGCCGGAGACATTGACAGAAAAACCAGAAAAGAGGAAAGTTCTCTGGCTCCTGCATGGCGCCAGAGGAGACTGTCGGACACCGATACAGAACAGGCATTTTTATGATGTAATGAATAAGCGGGAAATCATCACTGTACTCCCATCCGCGCTGAACAGTGATTATGGGAATTACCCGGACTTCGGGACCGGGTATGATTTTCCTTCCTTCTTCTTTAATGAACTGATGCCCTTTATCTATCAGACGTTTCCCGCGTCCTGTGTTCCTGAGGACAATATTATTGCCGGTGCTTCAATGGGCGGTTACGGTTCGATGTCGCTGGGTCTGGAACACCCGGAGAAATTCGGTTATATCGCAGCTTACGGATCATCTCTCCGGGACCCGTCTTTCCTTGAGCCGTATAAGGATTGGAATTCTGGAGACTTTCGCAAATATGCGTTGTCACATCCCAAAGAATTCCCTACGGAATATGGTCCGCCGCAATTCGGTATCAAGCGCAAGGAAGTAAATGTGATCGCAAAGTATCCTACGATCCGCGCGTTTATAGATTCAAATGAGTGCATGTGGGAGCGTCTGCCGGAAATCGCAGCACGGGGTGTGATGCCGAGGACCTATATCGCATGCGGAACAAACGATTTGTTTTATTCGACAACAAAAAAATTTGAGGAAAAATCAGCTGAGCTGGGATTGTCAGACCGGATCCATTTTCATTTTGAGGAGAATACGGCTCATGATGAGCAATTTTTCGACCGTCAGCTTGGCGAAAGTCTGGACTGGTTCGGGTTATAAAGGAGGCCGAAATGAATCAACTCGTTATTCGCTATAACAGCCGGCTTCTGATGATGAAAGTTCCTGTCTGGGTGCTTCTCCCGGCAGCAAAACCCTACAGTGATCCGGCTGAATTTTACCGGCCGGGGAAAAAGTTTAAAGTCGTCTGGCTCTTACATGGAGCGACCTGCGATCCTGAAGATTTTCTGCTGCAGGAGGATCTTCTGAAACATGCGGAAAACAGAGATACGATGTATGTAATGCCATTTGCGCTGAATTCCGATTACTCAGATCATATGGAGTTCGCAGGCGGCTATCCGTATGTAAAGCATTTTTTCGAGGAGCTGATACCATTCATACGCAATGCTTTCCCCATATCCACAGACAGAAAGGATAATCTGATCGCCGGATATTCCATGGGAGGAGCGGGTGCACTGATGCTGGGACTGATGCGTCCGGATCTGTTTTCCGTTGTAATGCCGCTTGGAGCTTCACAGCGGGATGACAGTTTTCTGCAGCCTTATCTTGACCTTACAGGTCCGCAATTCCGTGCATTGGCTGAATCAGACAGGAAATCTTTCCCGACAGAATACGGCGACCCAAACTGGGGAATAACCCTGAAGGAAATCAATATGATCGCCCGTTATCCCACGGTCCGGGATTATGTAAATTCTCCGGAATGTACAGGCCCGCGCTTGAGAGAAAGCATTGGAAACCCTGGGATGCCGGATTTCTTCTTCTGCTGCGGGGAGAATGATGGCGCTGCGCCAAAAGTGGAGCAGCTTGCTGCTGACATGCGTTATTTGGGAATGAGCAATATAGATTATGATCTGCTGCCGGGTGTGGAACACAATGACGGCGCGGGAACTGTAATTGCTTATGCGCTGAATAAATATGGTTGGTAATACGAGGTGAAAATGGATAGAACAAAAAGAAGGATCCTGATTTGTCTCCTGATCGTAAATTTCAGTCTTCGGCCGGGCCTGACAGGACTTGGATCACTGATGAAACTGATCCGTCCTGATATGGGACTGACACAGACACAGGCTGGATTGCTTACAACAATACCGATGCTTACCTTTGCGCTGTTTTCTCCGCTGACCTGGCGCATCAACACTAAGATCGGCACAACAAAAACGGTCTGCTGTGCATTTGCGTCGATCATCGCCGGCATCCTCATCCGTTCCTGGTGCGGACATTTCGGTCTGTACTTCGGAACGGTCATGATCGGTATCGGCATTGCATTCGGCAATGTGCTGATGCCGGCAATGATCAAATCGGAATTTCCGGAAAGATATGCAATGGTAACCGCACTGAGCAGTGCCATGCTTGCGATTGCCTCCGGAATCGCATCCGGGATCAATACGCCATTGGCCAATGTCGGCTTAGGCTGGAGAGGTGCTCTTTGTGTATGGGCAGGCGTTGCCTTTATTGCTGCTGTCATCTGGTGCATCGGAGGCAGGGAAGTGCAGATGAAAACCAGAAAAGCAGCAGGTTTTTCCCGGGACTTGCTCCGCAGTAAGATCGCATGGTCTGTCACACTGTTCCTTGGATTGGTTGCCTTATTGTTTTACAGCTGTGCATCCTGGCTTTCAACCATCTTTCAGTTCAAAGGGCTGAGCATGGAAACAGCGGGGTTCTATGTTTCCGCATTCCAGATGACAGGAATTGTTTCGTCATTTCTTGTACCGATGCTTGCCGGTTTGAAGAAAGATCAGCGTCCGGTTACTATTGGTGTGATCAGTTTTTTTCTGGCAGGAATTGTCCTGATGGCTTTGACGACAAATCCGACCTTTTTGCTGATCAGCGCGCTGCTGGCGGGAATCGGCTGCAACGGCGCGTTTGCTCTGTCTATGGCGTTCATTGGATTCAGAGCCAGGAATGGAGAAAGTGCAGCAGAGCTTTCATCCATGAGTCAGTCACTGGGATATGTGATCGCCGCTGCCGGTCCGCTGGGAATGGG
>CAYWGX010000220.1:0-4811 GCA_964457635.1 uncultured Leptolinea sp. | reverse complement strand
GCCAAACCGGTCATCAAGACCGTCCCGGGATGGAAAACCGACATCTCCGGCATCCGCAAGTGGGAAGACCTGCCAAAGGAATGCCGCGATTATGTCGAATACCTTGAAAAAGAAATCGGCTGCCCCATCACCTGGGTTTCCGTCGGACCGGAACGCGATTCCATCATTGTGAGAGACTGATGCACGACAGCTACGAAAGTCCCTTCTGCACGCGTTACGCGGGCAAACAGATGCAGCAGCTTTTCTCCGCCGATACCCGCTATCAGACCTGGCGCAGGCTCTGGACAGAGCTTGCCCGGGCCCAGTCTGAACTGGGTCTGCCGGTCACTCCGGAACAGGTCGCAGAACTGGAAGCGCATATCACCGATATCGATTACGAAGCCGAACGCGCGAAGGAAAAAGAGATCCGCCATGATGTGATGGCGCATATCTATGCCTACGGACTCGTCTGCCCCAACGCTAAGGGCATCATCCATCTCGGTGCCACCAGCTGCTACGTGACTGACAACGCGGATCTCATCATCTACCGGGACGCGCTGCTGGCTATCCGAAAGTCCATGCTGACCGTCATCGCGAATCTCTCGGCCTTTGCTGACAAATACAAAGCCCTGCCGACACTGGGTTATACACATCTCCAGCCCGCGCAGCTTGTCACCGTCGGTAAACGCGCCTGTCTGTGGATCCAGGACCTGATGATGGACCTTGCTGAGATCGATGACACCATCCGGGCTATCAAATTCCTCGGCTGCCGCGGGACCACCGGAACCGAAGCCAGTTTTCTGAGCCTCTTCAATGGAGAGAGCGGCAAGATCGACGAGATGAACCGCAGGATCGCCTCCCGCTTCGGCTTCACGGAGCTCTTCGATGTCTGTGGGCAAACCTACCCGCGCAAGCTGGACAGCCGCATCCTGAACGCCTTGAGCTCTGTTGCCCAAAGCGCCTACCGCTTTGCCAATGACATCCGCCTGCTGCAGCACATGCGCCAGGTGGAAGAACCCTTTGAAAAAGAACAGGTGGGCTCCTCAGCCATGGCCTACAAACGAAACCCGATGCGCTCCGAACGCATCTGTTCCCTGGCCCGCTATGTAATGGCAGATGCGCTGAACGCCCCGATGACCGCCTCTGTCCAGTGGTTCGAACGCACCCTTGATGACTCTGCCAACCGCCGCATCTCCATCCCGGAAGCCTTCCTGGCTGTGGACGGCATCCTGCGTCTGATGGCAAATGTTTCCGACGGACTGCATGTCAATGAGAAGATCATCGAACGGGATGTACGGGAATATCTGCCTTTTATCGCTACCGAAAACCTGCTCATGAGCGCAGTCAAAGCCGGCGGAGACCGTCAGCAGATGCATGAGATCATCCGCCGCCATTCCATGGATGCCACCGCCCGCATGAAGGAAGGTCTGCCTGCCCATCTGCTGGAAGAGCTGGGAGCCGATCCGGAGTTTGTCCTTTCTGCGGATGAAATTGCTTCGGTCCTTGACCCGAAAGACTACATCGGCCGCTGTCCCGAACAGGTGGATGTCTTTTTGTCAAAACTCCCTAAGCCGGAGAGAAACCAAAATATCGAAGAAATTATTTTATAAGGTGTTAGATTTTAGGAGTATGAGATGAACATTACGAATGAACAAAACGATATTGAACGCGTTCTTTATACAGAAAAGGCTCTGGCAGCCCGATGCGAAGCTTTAGGAGCCGAGATCACCGCTGAATACAAAGACAAAAACCCGATCGTGGTCTGCATCCTCAAAGGTGCCAGCTTCTTTTATACAGACCTGTGCCGTAATATCAGAACCGACATTTACATGGACTTCATCTCTGTTTCCAGTTATGGTACGGAAGCCCAAAGCTCCGGTGTTGTCCGTCTGGTCAAAGATATCAACACCAACATCACCGGACGTCATGTCCTTCTGGTGGAAGATATCATCGACTCCGGTCTGACTCTTTCTTATTTGAAGGATTTCTTCGGTGCCCGACGTCCTGCATCTTTCAAAACAGTCTGCCTGCTTGAAAAGGAAGGCCGCAAAAACACCTCCTTCCAGGCCGACTACCTCGGCTTCCGCATCCCGAATGAATTCGTCGTCGGTTACGGTCTCGACTACGCCGACCACTACCGCAACCTGCCCTACATCGGGGTGCTCAAGAAGGAATGCTACGAGAAATAAAATATTAAGAAATCTGTCAGGGACTGTACCCGGCGGCTCAGCATTGAGCCAGAGGGGACTGTCCCTTCTGAACAGTTACTTTTTATGAAGGAAGGGGAAGTGTATGATCCTGTTTCTTAATGCTTGTGTACGGAGTGAGTCGCGAACCAAACAGCTGGCTGATCGTTTGCTCGCACGTCTTGATGACAAAGTTGTGAAAGAAATCCGGCTCTGGGAGCTGGATCTGCCGAAGGTAGATGAAACGTTTATCAACCGCCGTTCGGAATTGGCGGGAAAGAATGACTTCTCCGACCGGATGTTTGATCCTGCAAAGGATTTTGCCGCCGCGGACAGCATAGTGATCGCAGCCCCTTACTGGGATCTCTCCTTCCCTTCCGTGCTCAAACAATACATCGAGCAGATCTGCGTGGTGGGACTAACCTTTTTCTACAATGAACAGGACCTTCCGCAGACACTCTGCCGTGCAAAGAAGCTTTATTATCTCACGACAGCCGGCGGTCCTATCATTGATGACGCTTATGGATACGGATATGTAAAAGAAATCACACAGACCTTCTTCGAGATTCCCGAGACCTTCTGCATCAAAGCCGAAAAATTGGATCTCGTCGGCTCAAACCCGGAAACGATCATGGCAGAAGCCTTCGAAGAGGTAGATAGGATATAGGATATAGGATATAGGATATAGGATATAGAATATAGGATATAGGATATAGGTTATAGGTTATAGGTTTTAGGTTATAGATGATAGGATAGAAAGAGCGTTTAGAAATTAAACTTTTCACCCTTCACCTTTCACCTTGAATCAGAGTCTCCAGAAGCGGTAGTCATCTGATTGATATTCATCCCGGTTCAGGATGGATTTGATATCAATGACTACCTTTTGTTCCCCTTCTGCGCTCTTGAAAAGCCGGTCAAGCTGTTCCCGGGAAATGGATTTGAAATCGTTATGAGCAACGGCAAACACCACGCAGTCCGCATCCCGGACTGTTGTCCAGTCCGTCAGTTCCACACCATATTCCCGTTTCGCGTCCGCGGGATCCGCCCAGGGGTCCGATATCAGCGGATCGATCCCGAATTCCTTCAGGCGCAGGATAATGTCATTGACCTTGGAATTGCGGGTGTCCGGACAGTTCTCCTTGAAGGTGAGTCCCAGGATCAGCACCTTTGCCTGTTTGACTTTCTTGTTCGCCAGCACCAGCTGTTTGATGATTGCATCCGCCACGAAATTCGGCATGTCATCATTGATCTTGCGGCCGGCCAGGATGATCTGGCTGTGATACCCTAATTTTTCAGCTTCATAGACGAAATAATAGGGATCAACGCCGATGCAGTGTCCGCCGACCAGGCCGGGATAAAAACCCAGCGCGTTCCATTTGGTGTTCATGGCATCGATCACCTCGCGGGTGTCAATGTCCATGCGGTCAAAGACCATGGCCAGCTCGTTCATGAAGGCGATATTGATATCCCGCTGGCTGTTTTCAACCACCTTGGCGGCTTCCGCTACCTTGATGGAAGAGGCCCGGTGAACGCCGACTTTAATGACCAGTTCGTAGACTTTGGCGATCTCGTCCAGTGTTTCTTCATTCATGCCGGAGACGATCTTTTTGATGTTTTCCAGCCGGTGGGCCTTGTCTCCCGGGTTGATGCGTTCCGGAGAATAACCGATAAAGAAGTCAGCTCCACACTTCAGTCCGGATTCCTTTTCCAGGATCGGGATACAGATATCCTCCGTGACGCCCGGGTAGACGGTGGACTCATAAACCACGATCGCGCCTTTGGTCAGGTTGCGTCCGACGGTGACGCTGGCCCCTTCCACCGGCGCCAGGTCCGGAGTTTTGTCAGAATTGATGGGCGTAGGAACTGCCACGATAATGAAGGAGGCTTCCCGCAGCCGTTTTTCATCGGAGGTGAAATCAACAGACGTTTCCCGGATCGCTTCATCGCCTACCTCGCCGGTCGGGTCGAAGCCCGCCTGATAGCGTTCGATTTTCGCCCGGTTCAGGTCAAACCCGACCACCGGCACCTTTTTCGCAAAAGCAACCGCGATCGGCATGCCGACATATCCCAGGCCAACCAGAGCCAGTTTGCTTTTTCCGCTGAGAAGATCCTGATAAACGTTCATGTCCACCCCTCTATCTTTCCCTGATAAGGTAACTGGTCAGGGAATGTACCCGGCGGCTCAGTATTGAGCCATAGGGGACTGTCCCTTCTGAATAGACACCTTATAAGCAGTTTAAGTATAGAAGAAAATAAGAAATCAGAAATCAGAAACCAGAAATATTATGATGTTTTTGGTAAAATGGATGTAATAGTTATTGGTTGCCAGGAATCAGAAGATGAAACAAATATTTAGTTTTTTCACAGATTCATCATTCGAAAAAGAACATAAAGGGCTACGTGTTCTTTTTCTATCCTTACTGTTGTCAATATTGCTGATCGGCTGGGGAATTTTCCTGAACTGGGGTGATATCCCTTTTGATTTCCACGATTGGGCAGAAGTGAATGCCCCGCGGCTCGCTTTTCTGAAGGATGCCATAACCAAAGGGCAGCTGCCGCTGCATATGCCGGACTCTTCCGCACTGCGCGGAGTGACTGACCGCTATATGGCCCTTCCGGATCTGATCCTCAGTCCGCAGGTCCTGC
>CAYWGX010000219.1:0-4820 GCA_964457635.1 uncultured Leptolinea sp. | reverse complement strand
TGAAAATGCCACATATACAATTCTTCCGGCCAAATGGTGCTGACACGATTATCGAGCTTTCTGCTGACAGAAATCCAATCGTGTTCCGCATCATACTCCTCCACAACATATTCCTCCACTGTATTTCCAGCAAAATCACAGTTGAGAACAGTCACTCCTACCAGATGAGTCATCTGTTTAAAAGTCAGATCTTTTTCCATTTTCCTCCCAAGCAAATTAGAAAACACTTATCACTTTTGCGTAATATTCAATGACCGAGTCATTATTACTGAAAAGTACTGCATCAGTGTCCGCTATGGTTAAAAATACAAAAGAAGGATCAGCGATAAGACCAATTGAATATCCCCTGCCGGTCAGTTGTCTTGTGGTACGGGTTTTGAAGATACCGTTTTCATCAGTTTCTATAGAAGAGAGCAGTTTACTGAAATCCAGACTGCTTTGCTTAGCCTCATAGACAAAACGGGTAAGATAGTTGAGAACAGATCCGTATCTTGCGATATCCTTCTGGTCATATTCCTCAGGAAGATCGATAAACCAGAAGATCCCGTCAATCGGCACCTGCTTTCCCTGTTCATTCGCCCAGATCAGAATATCCTGTCTCATTTTTCGGTTTTCATCAATCACGGAATACTTCAAATTAACATACTGCTCATACAGATCTTTATCAACTTTTTCCGGATCCATAATCGCGTTCATGACAACAGCGACAGGCATCTTTGTTTCCGTGGATACCGGTTTGAAAGTATCTCCATCGAATAAGATCAGCGCCCTGTCATAGGGTCTGGCTGGATCCCTGCTGATCTCAAAATCAACTTTTCCCAGTTCAGCCGCAAAGGTAAGCGCGGAAAAAGCGTCAAATCCGTAAAGGTCCGTATCAGAAGCTTTGATCTCATAGACATTCATCAGATCACTGATCCAGCCGTCCTGAGTCAGCGAAAAGCACATATCCGGATCCTCGTAAACTTCAGCCACAGAGCCGCAGAAAAACAGCAGGAACATCGCAGAAAGAAAAAACAGCACACAGAACCCATCCTTATTCATTTGCTTTTTTCACCTCCATTTCAAATTTGTTGAGCGTATAATTCCGGAACTGCATGTCAAAACCGAGATTCTGTTTCTTTTCAAATTCTTCCCGCATTCCCCTCTTGATCTCATCATAATCACCGCCTCGCATGGCAATATCCATTCCGTGTCTGGCGACCGAATTCAGGTTTCTGAAAGTATCGGCTCCAGTGTCTTCATATTCTCCTTCCGGCATTGCCTTATCAGGAAAATAATCCGGATCCACTCCTTCCCGTTCCATATTTCTGCGGAATCCGCTGTAAGAATCATCTTCTGTTAACCTGTCGGTGTCTTTACGGTCTTTCACCTCCGGCTGAGGCTGCTCCGGAGTATCAGCATAAAAAATTGTCTGGCCAGCGCGATCCATCAGGTCAGCAGCCATATGTCCATAGATCAGCTCCGGTTCGCGTTATATCGGAAAAGATCCTCCTGCAGTCCTCCGCCCCAGAGGTAGGTGATCAGGACCCCGAGAAAAGCTATCGAGCAGAGCTGAAGAACGTAGGATACGGTCAGGTCGATCGGACGCATATGAAACAGCGCTTTGGGTTCCTTCTTCGGCTTTTCTGTCTTCCGTTCGCTGTAGTCATACTTCTCTACGTGATCGATCCCCTTCTGGTGAAACTTGTCCCGACCATAGAACATGAGAATCTGGGTGATCATCTCCTCAAATTTTCGGCCTGTTTTCGGATCACGTCCAAAGGCGATCCCGACACCGATACCCGCGCAGATGATAGCAAGACCGATTTTCAGCGGCGCGAACATATCTGACAGGTAAACCAGAACTGCCAGGATTATGCCAGCTGCAGCAATAACAAGTTCGCGTGTGCCAACGCCGATAAAACTTTTGGGAGCATCTTCAATTTTCGGAGGAGTATAACCAGCCATATTCACCCTGCTTGCATAGAATATGCACGGGACAGGAACATCCCGTGTCACCGGTTATTTTACAAAAGAACCATCCGGAGATTTGCACGGATGGTTCCTGCATGAAGAAAAAAGAGGAGTAACCTGTCAGGGATCTAGACAAAAAACTTGATAAGCCGGCAATACTGCTCTACATGATCTGTTATTCACCAGCTTTTTAGTGAATCAGAAAAGCAAAGCCTGATCATTTCAGATTCAACAAATAATTCTCTACATTCAGATACCCGATATCATTCTGAACGAAGTCTGTACCGCTGTAAACAACGTAGCGTCCGCATATACTCCCATATTGATTCTCAGTTTGTGTAAGTTTTACCTGGTCAACAAGATGCCTGTATTGATAAGGAACTGCTTCTGTGCTGTGTTTTATCTCATAAAGATTGCATCTGACTTCCTGAGGGTCAAATGTCACCATATCAAATTCACCAGTCGCGAATTGCAGCACAAAAACCTGTTTTTCAGGTTGGGATATTTTTGTTTCCAGCAGAACAATATCTTCCATCATTCTCCCGCGGATTTCCGTCAGAATCCGATCTGTAACACGCATACGTTCCCTGATTCCAAGATCACGGAAAGATTCATCCTGCATGAGTGATGTAATCAGCGCTTCCGCCTGAGCGTAACGGAGACCCGGCTGCGTGAATACCGTTCTTTTTCGTCCGAATCCTGCTCCGCCGGCAATTCTAACCTCGATATCACTGATCAGATCGAGCATTTCCAGATATTCACGGATCTCACGTATATGTTCCTCATTAAGCGCTACGGTTTGTTCTTCTTTATTCCGGATTTCCAGCAATGTTTTCAGTCTGTCAGTTACTGCCGCAGTATCTATGTCATCCAATATATCTGTCGGATGATCCCTGTCCTTCCGAAGGTTTGTTTTCGAAACGCCCAGATCATGTGATTTGAACGCATTTGTCAGAACTTCCAACGTAAATCGATGATTCATATCTTCAACAACACGGTTGATGACGCTGGTGAGTTCATCTTTTTCATAGAGGTCATAAAGTGCTCTGAAATGACCTTCATGCTGATAATTTTTGAGAGAATGCTGAATGTTTTTGGCTATGGCACTGTCGATGTATTCGTTTGTTCTTTTTTCTGAAGCAAAAGGCATCTGCAGCCGGTTATATTCAACACCGCCCAGACTCATGGTTCCACCGTAACGAATATACTGGTCAATACCTTTTATACCAAGTACATTTTCAAATTCACGGTACGGAATAAAAGTAGTATGCAGCAGATAGCATCTGTCATACAGCTGCTCATCCTCCGCAAAAAGAAATCCGAGAGAATCCGTTCCTGACAATACGATTTTTATCCCGCTTGCGGCGTAAATATCTGAAAATAATGCGGCTCCTTCAATAAAATCGCTGAGTAAAGTGACTTCGTCGATAAAAATGTATCGAAAGCCATTGGCTTCCAACGTTTGTAGATCCTTGTTC
Organism: uncultured Leptolinea sp.; assembly: GCA_964457635.1. GTDB lineage: Bacteria > Chloroflexota > Anaerolineae > Anaerolineales > Anaerolineaceae > Flexilinea. The sequence continues at coordinate 1,389 of CAYWGX010000219.1, read as the reverse complement.
AGCATAGCCAATGTTTCATTGGGCCGAATCTGGATAAATGCAGTCTCATTCTTCATTTCCGGAGACATATCAAGGATCAACTGGCGAATCATTGTCGTTTTCCCTGTTCTGCGCAGTCCGTACATTATAAATACCCGGTCAATATCAGGGCCATATACATATTCTGAAAGTTTTGAGAAAATTTCCCTTTTCCGGAAATTTCTTACAGGTTCAACAAAGCGGATTAAATCATTGCCTGTTCTGATAAGCCCGTACAGATTGTTTCCGGAAAAAGCGGGCTGTTCATCCGTAAGAGCCTTATTTGAGTCGGATTCACTGAGAAGTTTTTCCAGTCTTTTCCTTTCACTGATCTGTGCCCGCAGCGTTTCCAGTTCTTCACCTTTTATCCGTTTTGAAATCTGCACACCATTTTCACGGTATTGCCAATATTCATATTCGCGTCCATGGATCCGCTTGACAGTAATATTTCCTTTGGGAAGGCTGTGTATCTGTTCTTCAATCTGTTTTATCTCTCTGGCTTCCATAGGGTTTTTCTCCTGACATATCAATTTTAACCTTTTTAACTTTATTTGTAAATATCTGAAGTTAATAAGGTTAAAAATCACTGATTAATCCCGACGACCCTCATCCCGATATTTCTTACATTCTTGTGTGCGTATTCATATAGGACACCGGTAAGCTTCAGCGGTTTCCGCCTGTCGATAATGAGAGAAGGATTCAAAAGTACCCAGAGGTGCTCGATATCATTCACTTTCATGGACTTCAGCGCAGATCTGTTGATATGCTTCACCTTTGAATCCCGCAGCACAGCCTTATTTGCCCGGGTGGAATACCTTTCAATTTCGTAGTTCTTGCATTCCAGGGTGATATAGGTTCCTAAAAGCTGAGCGAGATCTTCCCTGTACCAGCTGCTCTTCGGGAAATCCTTCGATTTTTCCATGCTTTCCCGGGAATAGGATTCCGCCCAGATCGAGTTTTTCTGTCCTCCCTTTTTCATAGCTGCCTCCATATTCAGATTCTACAGGCGGACTGCCGTTTTGAAACCTCTTTTCCCCTCTCAAAAAGGACAATATGTAAAAATAACTAGAATAATCTCAAACTCTGTTGAAAAAAGGCTGAATGAAATACCCTTGTTCATTCAGCCCTTGAACCGGTGAAAACGGATAATTTGGCTTCACCAGCGGATATTTTTCATCAGGTCAGCCTGTCCCAGACGGTCCGTAACCTCCGCTGCGGCATCCCCGAAATTGCGGCCCTCACCGGAATGGCTTTCCATAAACTCTCCCGCGATCAGGATACCCTGTTCGTAATAGGAAGCACCTTCATTCCGGCGAAATGCGTCGATTCCGGGACGCTGCCCTTCAGGAATATTCTTCAAAAATTCCTGGG
>CAYWGX010000218.1:0-4826 GCA_964457635.1 uncultured Leptolinea sp. | reverse complement strand
CAGGCGTTGGGAGAGGGCTTTCAGCGCTTAATTTGGTTTCAAATTTCTGATTTCTTATTTCTGATTTCTTATTTTGCATGGCTTTTAGTGCGTATTTCGGCATTCACCGGGAGATCGGACCCGCAGGCAGCAGTGTTAAATCCAAGGAGACGTTCCACAAAAATATATACCCTTCGAGATTAAAAGTTATAAGCTGCAAACAGGGAATAATTGACTTTATAACGGTATACCGTTATAATTAGTACAGAGGTTAATCATGAATATAAATACTCTGATTCAAAATAAAAAATTGTCCGTATATCAATTATCAAAGTGCAGTAATGTCCCTTATGCAACGGTAAATGACATTTGCAATGGCAAAACGAGTCTTGAAAAATGCAATGGCGAAACGATATACAAACTTGCAAAAGCATTGGATGTAAGCATGGAAGAATTACTTATGCCATATCTTATGAAGCGTCCGGATTTTGAAAACTTCAAAAGTACAATATGTCATCAGGTAAAGGAAAAAGGCGATATAAACTTTCTGATTGATATTCTGGAAAGCCGGGAAATTCGGACTTATTTTGAAAGAGAATGGTATCCGGAATGTTTCTATTTGCTGGCTATGGTGGATTACGTGAGCAGGGAAAACAACATTCCACTTTGTATTGATTATGATGATATTCGGTCCAAGCGGCTTCAAAAAACTTTATATCCATCCGGGATAAAAGCACAGGCCGTCGCTTTACACAGCGATATTCCTTTAGAGATGGCAGTCCAAAATTCAATACCGGAATTTATCAGATTTAATATTGTCGAAAATGAGGTCAGAAATGTTGTCTGAACAGATATTTGAATTTACACAAGATAATATTGATACATATCTGAAAGCTGTATCGAAGGAATATCGCAGAATATCAGGGAAAACAATGCCTGCAGAATTGATATTAATAGGTGGGGCATCCATATTGATCAACTATGGCTTTCGCAATATGACAACAGACATTGATGCGCTGATTATGGCTGCCTCCTGTATGAAAGATGCTATCAATACAGTCGGGGACAGATTCAATCTCCCGAACGGGTGGCTGAATTCAGATTTTGAGAATACAGCGTCCTATACCCCGAAACTGTTGCAATATTCAATTTATTACAAGACTTTTTCAAATATTGTTACGGTTCGAACCGTATCAGCGGAATATCTGGTAGCGATGAAGCTTCGTTCCGGACGTCAGTATAAAAATGATCTTTCGGATATCCTTGGGATTTTAGCGGAACATGAAAAACAAGGGAACCCGCTTACATTGGAACAAATCAAAAAGGCATTTGTTGACCTTTATGACAATTGGGATATGCTTTCTGAGCATTTACAATTATTTATCGAAAATGCCATGAGAAGTGACAATTTTGTGGGGCAATATGAAAAAACTGTTCGCGGCGAAAACGATGCAGACAAACTTTTGGCAGATTTTGATCAAAGATATCCAAATATAATAAATAACTCAAATGTAGATGAGATCATATCAATGCTGCGAAATAAGAGATAACAAAATATCAGGCCAGATGAAAATGATAAATGAACAATTGATTTACAAAATTCACCCTGCTTCTGCTGAGGTACCGAAAGGTAAATGTACATCATATGGAAAGTTTACATCATTATGATTCTCCTTTTGGCGGCATGACAGCCGCAAGTGATGGAACGGCATTGACCGGTCTGTGGTTTGACGGTCAGAAATATTTTGCAGCCGGACTTGATGCCAATCACGAAGAAAAGCAGCTGCCTGTTTTTGAGGAAACCGGGCGCTGGCTTGATATCTATTTCAGCGGCAGGGAACCCGATTTCACCCCACAGCTTTCCATGAATACCACCCCCTTCCGCCGGGCGGTCTGGGAGATCCTGCTCACGATCCCTTATGGGCAGACAATGACATATGGGGAGATTGCGGCTGAGATCGCGAAACAGCGGGGCCTTTCCCGAATGTCAGCGCAGGCTGTCGGAGGAGCTGTCGGACATAACCCGATCTCGCTCATCATTCCCTGTCACCGTGTGATCGGAGCGGACGGCAGCCTCACCGGATACGCCGGCGGGCTCGATAAAAAGGCGAAGCTCCTTGCGCTGGAAAAAGGGGCTATTGTGATGTACAATTGACAATAACAAAACGCAAAAGGTCGGTCGGTATGAAGAATATGGAAGAAAAGAGTACAGAAATCGCTATTATTGACGAACGGAGCATCCGTGACAAGATTTACGAAGTCCGTGGTGTGAAGGTAATGCTGGATTTTGATTTAGCGGAAATATATGGATATGAAACCAAGGCATTTAATCAGCAGGTCAAAAGAAATGAAGATCGATTTCCTTCAGACTTTCGTTTTCGGCTTACAAGAGAAGAAATAGAGAAACTTTCAAGGTCACAATTTGTGACCTTGAAAGACAGTACCGGACGAGGAAGCAACATCAAATACCTACCTTGGGCATTTTCAGAAAGCGGAATTTATATGCTTATGACAATATTGAAGGGAGAACTTGCAAAACAGCAAAGTATTGCTCTTATCCGCATCTTCCATGCCATGAAAGACTATATTGTCGAAACCCAGGGATTGGTTACACAGCGGGATATGTTGAGATTGTCGCTGCAGACGAATGAAAATACCGAAGCGATCCGCAGGCTTCAATCCTGGCTTGGGGATCAGCAAAAAATCGTCGCAGAACAACAGAAACTGCTTCTGGAACATGACGATATGCTGGCAGAGGCATTGACAGAAATCGGTGAAACCTTAAAGAAATCTGACATTTCTCCCGTACTTTTGCAGTTCGATGTACCGGAAGACCAAAAAGAATTTCTTTTGCGGGAAGGTCATCCGGCAAAGGCGGATGCGGCGTATATGGATATTTACAGCAAGGCGAAAAAGAGTGTTTACATCGTTGATAACTATATCAACATCAAGACCTTTCATCATCGGTAATATCATCTATTATGCTGTCGGGATCGGCTTGGCTTATGCGTTCAAAGATAACCGGGCGTTCTGCAAATACGTCTGCCCGATCACGGTGTTCCTGAAGCCGATGAGCTATTATTCGCTGATCCGCATCCAATGCGATAAAGACAAATGCGTCTCCTGCGGGAAATGCAGACGGATCTGCCCGATGAACGTGGATGTCACGGATAATTCGAGAAAGCGGGAAAACGGGACGGAATGCATCCTCTGCATGGAGTGTGTGAAGAATTGTCCAAAGAAGGCGCTGTGAATCAGACAGTCCGCTGACGGTACCGTTTTACGAACACTGCGGCTTTGTTCAGCATGATGTCATCAAAAATTATATCCTCGATCACTATGATCACCCGATCTATGAGGGCGGGAAACAGCTGTTCGACAAGGTGTATTTGAGAAGGAAGCTGGCAGTTAGTAGTTGATAGTTGGTGGCTGGTGTTTGAAACGAGGTGGAAGGATGAGTGAAGAAGAACTGTACAAAGAGCTTGGGGTGCTGACAAAGAGCAAAGACAAATGGGAGGCAAACATTCCTTATGTCTCGTCACTGCTTTCTATGGATTCCGTGAAAATCAGGGCAAAGGCGCTTTGGCTGCTGGGTGAGATGGGGCTGCTGTATCCTTCGGCTATTGCGGAAAGTGTTCCCGCTGTTGCGGTTTTTCTGGATAGTCCGGAACCGCTCCTGCGGGAACGGGCAGTAAATGCGCTGGGCCGGATCGGGCGCGGCAGCTTTCAACTGATCGAAGCGTATTGGGATGATTTGTTTCGTTTCGGTTCCGATGAAGAAGCCGCTGTCAGGCTGAGCTTCATCTGGGCTTCGGAAAACATCGCTGCGAATACGCCCGATCCATATGCGGGTCATATGCCCGTTTATTCGAAGCTTCTCTATGACAGTGATGACAGAGTGCGCATGGAAGCCCCGGAGATCTTTCGTGTTCTCGGGAAGCGCAAGCCGGAATTCGTCCGTCCCTATATCGATCGGCTGCGCGCAATCTCGGAAACCGACCCCAACAGTGTTGTGAGGATCCATTGCATCGGAGCAATCAAGGCCTGGGCACAGAATTGCGGAGAAAAAGATAAAGAATCAGAATGACCCGGGAATTAGCTCAAATGCTGAAAACCTATGGAGGAAAGCAATGAAATATACATGGATCGACACATATTTGATGAACAAACCGGGCGTGACGCAGGACCTGCAGGCGGAATGGAATTGGATCCGTTACCAGATCGGCGGGAAAATGTTTGCCGCGATCTGCAGGGATGATAACGATCAGCCTGTTTACATCACGCTGAAGCTGGAGCCCTCTGACGGGGATTTTCTGCGGCAGCAGTATCAGGATATCATTGCAGGATACTATATGAACAAAACCCACTGGAATTCGGTCAAAGCAGACGGTGAGGTGCCGGATGATCTCCTTCGTGATCTTTTGGATAAGGCGTATGAGCTTGTTCTGAAAGGACTGAGCAAAAAGAAACAGCAGGAGATCCTGAATGCATTTCGTTGAAGTGAAAGGGATACTGACCGGCAAAAACGGTTATTGCGGGATGAACATCTACCGCGGATGTTCCCACGGCTGCATTTACTGCGACAGCCGCAGCAAGTGCTATCAGTTCACCCATCCTTTTGAGGATATCGAAGTCAAACAAAACTCCCCGGAGCTATTGGAGAAAGCGCTGCGCTCCAAACGGAAAAAGTCCATGATCGGTACCGGCGCCATGTCCGATCCTTATATGCACTGTGAAAGCGAGCATCGCCTGACCCGAAGATGCCTGGAGATCATCCGCAAATACGGTTTCGGCGCGGCAGTTCAGACGAAATCGGACCGAATCCTTCGGGATATCGATCTGCTGGA
>CAYWGX010000217.1:0-4853 GCA_964457635.1 uncultured Leptolinea sp. | reverse complement strand
TCTATGCTCCGGGCAACCAGTACACCGACGCAGTCCTGCAGGCTGCTGAAGAATATCCGGAAGTCAATTTCGCACTGCTGAACGGTGCTGTCACCACTCCGGAAAAGGCTGTTAACGGCAACGTTACATCCCTGCTTCCTGACAAGACTGAAATCGGCTGGATCGCAGGTGCGCTTGCCGGTCTGATGACCAAATCCGGCACCATCGCCTTCATCGGCGGTATGGAACTGGATACCACTCTGGGCAAATATGCCGGTTTCGGCGAAGCTGCCAAATACGTTGCTGAGCAGGAAGGCCGCGAAGTGACCCTTCTGGATGCCGTGTTTGCCGGTTCCTTCAATGACTCCGGGAAAGGTATCGAATTCGCGAAGGCTATGATCGACCAGGGTGCGGATGTCTTCTTCGGTGACGCTTCCGCGGTGGACTCCGGTGCCCGCCAGGCAATCGATGAATACAACAAGGCTGCCGGCGAGATCAAGGTTTATGACATTGCCCAGCCGGGTGACTTCCTTGGCCAGAACGAGTGCATTATCGGCTCCCAGGTCACTGACAACTCCTCCCTCGTCGGTCTTTCCATGAAGGCCACCATGGACGGCACCTTCGGTGGTGAAGTGATCTACGGTACCCTTGAGAACGGTGTGCTTTCCGCAGGCAAACTCAATGACCTGATCCCGGAAGATATCCAGGCGAAATATCTGGCCTACGTCGATGAAATGACCGCCGGTACTTTCATGAAATAAGATTGAAAAACAGTTGTCAGTTGGTATTTGGTAGTTATTAGTTGTAATATGATGGCGCTTCGCGCCTTGAAATTAAGATTTTCATGACTATATTGATGGGCGTTAGACCACGAATATAAGATTGAATTAAAATATGCATAAAAAGGATGCGGTGTGGCTGCATCCTTTTTTATGCATTATATTCATTCGGAGAGTATAATAATGGTGTTTCTGGAGTGAAAGCTGACCGGAAAACGGAAAAACACAGTATATATATCCTCCATTCGGTGAGGCTGTAAATGATCGCGGGCAGGTTTGAGACTGAGGATCGCATTCTGATCCGATGTTGATGAAAGGAAGAAAAATGAGAAATATTATAAAATGTTTGCTGATGCCGACGGTGATTTTTCAGCTTGCCGCAGCTATACCTGAACATGCACAGAATGAAGAATTTCTGAAAGGAATGGACTTATGAAAAACATGATCAAAATCCCGGTTTCGGAAATTGAGGGTATCCGGATCGGTCAGACCGAGAACGCTGAAGCCGGTACCGGGCTGACAGTCTTTATCAGTGAGACCGGTATGGCTGCCGGACTGGATGTCCGGGGCGGGGGACCCGCGTCCCGGGAAAGTGAGCTGCTGAAACCGCTGGCGGCTGCCCAGGTTGTGCATGCGGTCGTCCTTTCAGGCGGCAGTGCCTTCGGTCTTGGAGCCGGAAACGGCGTTATGCGCTATTTGGAGGAACAGGGCATTGGCTTCGATGTGGGCGTGACCAAAGTTCCGCTGGTCGTGCAGTCAGATCTGTTTGATCTGACCGTCGGCGACCCCTTCACTCGTCCGGATGCTGAAATGGGATATGAAGCGGCAAAGCGGGCGATGGAGTCTCCCAATTATCAGGATGGCAATTATGGCGCGGGATGCGGTGCGACCGTCGGTAAATTCGGCGGAATGGAGACCTGCATGAAATCCGGGATCGGCTCTTACGCTGTTCAGATCGGGGACTTGAAGATCGGTGCTGTTGCCGCGGTCAACGCGATCGGCGATATTTTTGACTGGAAGACCGGGCAAAAGGTCGCCGGGCTGCTGACGGAGGATAAAACTGCCTTTCGGGATACGCTGGAGCTGCTGACACAAAGCATCGAAATCAAAGAGAACCGCTTCGTTGAAAACACCACTCTCGGTGTGATCATCACCAATGCAAAATTCGACAAAAGCTGTCTCTGCAAGATCGCAGGAATGGCACATGACGGATACGCTCGTTCCATCCGTCCGGTTCATACGTCCGTGGATGGAGACAGCATCTATGCCCTGTCTGTCGGAGAGGTGGAGGCTGATCAGGATCTGGTCGGTGAGCTGGCTGCAGAAGTGATGAGCGAGGCGATCCTGCGCGCAGTTTACAGCGCGGAATCCGCTTATGGCTTCCCGGCTGTAAGAGATCTGCCCTTTGTCCGTTAGAATTTGCGGATGAGGATCAATGCTGACTGTTCAGTATCCGTCCCCGGCAGCTCATAATTGTGCCGGAGGAGACTATCCTTTCCGGTATAGACACGATGAAGGAATCACGTCAATCACAAATGCAGATGTGAACAGTTATTTATTGATACGTTAGTTCATTCATGATAAACAGCCCTGATGCTGCAGAAAATTCCGCATATCAGGGCTGTTTTTAATCGGAGGTCAATTTATGAATATCATATCGCCCAGGGTCTGGAGTCGTCCGGGTCGGAATCGTCATCCAGAAAATTCTGAGCGTAGGTTGGGGTGAGATCATAACGGCGGATGATGGCATCCTTGATTTGTTCCTCCGGGAGATTAATAAAACGGTAGGCGTTAATATCTTCTTTTATCTTCTCTGTTCTTTCAGACGCTTGCTGTATATATTCAGGGCTTAACATGGTAATCATGATTTACGCTTTTCGAAAGCACACTGAAAAAGTTCTCTTGTGTTGTCTTCACGACAATAAAAAACATTTCCCGCGTGTTGATTGAATGGTATGAAAATTGCGACGAGAATAGATATTATAGAAGCTCGGGCAGTTCCCAAAGTGAGGAACACCTCAATTGAAGAACGGCAATTCAGGAAGGATGTTGTTGCCATGAAAAAAAGCATACTGTTTCTTATCGTGCTGACGCTGCTTGTCAGTCTCTGCGGGATCGCATCTGCCAACACGTCGGGAAACGAGGTAGGAACCACATATCAGCCGATCAAAATAATTGATCTGAGCGTGGATTCCCTGACGCTTGAAGTCGGAGAAAAATATACTTTTTCGGTGAGTTTTGACCCCGAAGATCCGCCCGTAACCCGGCTGACCTGGTTCAACACCGATAACACGGTCGTCGCGGTCAATCAGCTCACCAACACCGTGACTGCTCTCACCCCGGGAACCGCCCGAGTCATGGCGGAAAGCTTTGACAAAGAAGCTTATGCGGTCTGTGAGATTACGGTCAGCGGTGCGCAGGAAAAAGACCTTTCCGGGATGGTGGAAGGGAAGGCTTTGCTTTCGCTCTCTGAAGCGGACCGGGCAAAAATCAAAGCGTCACAGATCAACCGCTATCTGGATCTGCTGGAAATGTCTGTTTTTAATGAGGAAACCCTCCAAAAGCTGCAAAACCGGACCATGGATGTTATGGCGGAGGTACGTCCGGGAACGGAAGAGTCGGAAAGCGAGCGGGCGCTGGCGCTGGGCATGAGGAAAGGCTATCCCATGAAGCATCTGCATCTGGTCAGCCTGTACGGGACACTTTCACAGATCCTTGAATTTGTCAGAGACAATGAAGACCTGATCCGGATCTTCAAGGGGCATGATATTTATATATTTGATCCGCGTCCGGAATCGGATGCTTCTCCCTTGCTGTCCAAGGATACACAGGGCACAGATACCACGATGCTTCAGGGACATGTGGAAGAACTGACATCCGTCAGCACCATGCACAAACTTGGTTATACCGGCAAAGGGAGCACCATCGCCATCGTGGATACAGGGCTGAACAGCAGCCATGAACAATTTGCCGGCAGAGTGATTGCTGAAAACTGTTTCAGCTATAGCTGGCACTGCAAACCGATACCGGGTTGTCAGCCCTGTAATGAGGATGATACAGAATGTGATCCGGAAAAATGCTATGACTGCGACAACAATCTTATTTCTGCCTGTAAGGGCGGAACTGTAGAAAACTATGGCGAAACGTATTCAGCATTTCCCGGCGGTGCTGGGAAATTGAGTGAATTCAATCACGGATCCCATGTGGCAGGGATCTCCGCGGGTAAGGACGGTATGGCCCCTGGTGCGAATATCATCGCTGTGGCAGTCCAGTCGGAATTCTACAACCCGTACCTGGTTTCGGTAGAAAACCCAACCGGATATACAGTAACATTGTGGAATGATGATATTTATGCGGCATATGATTGGCTGCTGGAGATCCAGGATGAGCTGAAAAAGGAAGGAAAACCGATCTCTATCCTGAACTTGAGCCTTGGCGGCGGACAACATGCAGATTACTGTGATAATGATGATGATTGCGCCGAAGAATATGAATATTTCCGGGATTTGAACGCGGCAGGGATCCTTCCCGCAGCCGCCTCCGGCAACGAATTTCGTGATGATGCTGTCGCCTCACCGGGCTGTCTGTCAAACACCCTGACGGTTGGCGCGCTGGCGCCTTTTGATGATCCTTATATTGTCCCCTTTTCCAATCACAGTCCGATTGTTGACATTCTCGCTCCCGGGACATTTCTCTGGTCGGCGTATTTAGTGAATGATAAGGGAGAACCGGTAACGAATAGTTACGGCGAAATGTCCGGTACTTCTATGGCGACCCCTGTTGTCACCGGGGCCATGGCGCTTCTTATGGAAGCATTTCCCGGAAAAACATTCGAAGAATATAAGTCCATACTTGTGGAAATGTCGACGAAATCTGCTGACAGAAGAAACTCAAAAGACGACTGGAAAAGAATTGACGACACCGGAACCGTATTCCCGTTCACAAAACCGGTTCTGGATTTTTCTGATTTCCCTGCTTATTACACATCCCATCATGCGAAACACATCAATTTTTATTTGATCGAAAATCTTGAAAATAATATGCCGAAGACCGGTTTTTCTGCAATTCGTCCGCAGAAGCTTTCCGCGAAACCGC
>CAYWGX010000216.1:0-4865 GCA_964457635.1 uncultured Leptolinea sp. | reverse complement strand
TTCGGTCTCAAAACTACGCTTGTCATGTTCTCACCCCCTCCCGTGTATACGATTCGTTTGGACACTTGAGCCAAACGGGATATATTTTAATCGTATGGCGGAATCCTGTCAATGGGAGATGTGAAAGAGGTGATTCAAAACCGCTGCCTCTGTACCGTCCACCGAAGGACGTTTACGGTTTTGGTTTTGCGAAAACGACCCGGCGGTTCAGATAACCTCATTATTTTCCATCGCGGAAAGCCCTGCAAACGGTCCGTATTCTGTGCTGCTGAGCGTGTTGTGCGCGGCGATCAGGCTGTATCCTTCTCCCGGAAGGGCGCTCCCTTCCAGGATACTGCCGCTGCCGCCCAATCCTTCCGCAGACGTGCCGCGAATACCGGAAAAGACATAATTTTCCGGATGCCCGGTCCCCGCTCTTCACTTTTTCTGCCAATATCCTGCTTGCGTCCTCTGCCCGGACAGGACAGGAAAAGGATGCAAAAATGAAAATCAGACACGTCATCAGCAACAGCATATTTTTTTCATAATGATTACCACCCTGTTTTATTATATCAGGCTCCCCGGAATCTGATGACATGCGGAGTCAATCGGGTAGCAATTCTGAATATGAAGCACAACGGGGACGGTTCATTACCACAAAAATTTATCTTTGTCAAGAGACAATGTTGTCTCTGTTCGAAAATAAAATAGTGTTGTAGACTGTTTGTTAGAACATAGATGACAGACGTAAGACTTAAAACGACAGACGTCAGACGTTAGACGACAGACGTAAGTCATCAGATGTATGAGGAGGAAGAATGATGAGTGAGGAAAATCAGAAAGATTGCAAAGAGCTGCTGGAAGGCATTCGGGGCGAGCTGAAACTGATGCGTGCGGAGCTGGAGCATCTGCGCGCTCTGAATGAGCAGCGGCTGAAAGCGCTCGAAAAGATCTGCGAAGATCATGAGACACGGCTGCGCGATGTGACCGTGGGCGTCACCCAGTTCCGCTTCTGGAGTTCGGTGACTTCCGGCGGCAGCACCGCAATGTCGATTTTGGCGCTTTTAAAAACGTTCATTGGTAATTGATCCAATTTCTTATTCAAAAATCGAGAAGGAGATGTTATGCGGAAACCATTTGAAGGAGATTTTGTGGTTACACAGCGTTTCGGTGAAAAGATCACCGACCCGGCCGGGCATACCGGGATCGACTATGCCCTCTATCTCGGGACGTCGGTGCTTGCGGCGGCTGACGGTCAGGTGACCCGGGTGTCTCACCTGCAGAGCGGTTACGGCACCCATGTGGTGATCGAACATGAAGACGGGTTGGAAACCATTTACGCCCATCTTTCTCATGTGAGCGTCGGGGTGGGCGTCAGGGTGCTGGCGGGGCAGATCATCGGACTGAGCGGAAATTCGGGCCGGTCCACCGGACCGCACCTGCATTTTGAGGTCCGCCGGGACGGGAAAGCGATCGATCCGGAAATCCTTTTCCGGGGTGAACGCGAAAGCGGGCAGGCTGATCAGCGGACGGTCTCGGTCCCGCTGCTGTTTGTGCGGTCCGGTCCGGGGACGGAATATCCCATCGTGGACAGTCTGAAGCAGGGAACGCAGGTTTCCGGAAACCAGTGTGTGGAAACAGTCTGGCTGAAGATCGGAATGGATCGCTGGATCGCGGTCCGGTACCGGGGGGAGGATTTCTGTGAAAAAGCCGCGTAATTTCTTCAGCCGTCTGCGCCGCGTCCTGTTCAGCGCTGATCCGGGTGGCCGGCCGCCGGCAGATGACTTTTTCATTCCGGGCGAGCGTGCTGCTTCTCAGCGGGATCGTTCCCCTGCGAATTTCCGCAATGTCATCGAAATGAGCCTGGATGCCTGGCGCATGGACCCGCTGGCCCGCCGCATCGTCTCTCTCACTACTCAGTTCAGTGTGGGACGGGGATTCCGCATCGCAGCGGATGACCCGGCTGCGGATGAATTTCTGCATGAGTTCTGGGAGCATCCCCTGAACCGCATGGATGCAAGGCTGGCGGAATGGAGTGATGAGCTGTGCCGCACGGGCAACCTCTTCATCATGCTCTCCTCCGACCGCAGCGGCATGAGTTTTGTCCGGGCGATCCCCGCCTCTCTGATCGAAGAGATCGTCTCTATGGAAAATGACATCGAGCAGCCGGCGCTGTTCCGCCTGCGTCAGGTCTCTGCGGATGGGGAGCTGAGGATCCCGGAGCTGAAGACCGTGCTGCCGGCGGCACTTCCGGAGTCGGAAAAGCAGGAGGCAATGCTGCATTTTACCGTCAACCGTCCCATTGGTGCACAGTGGGGAGAACCGGACCTGGCGCCGGTTCTTCTCTGGCTGAAATGCTACCGGGAATGGCTGCAGGATCGCTGGGAATTGAATCACTACCGCAGCAGTTTTGTTTATATCGTGAAGGCACCGGGATTGAACGAGGGGCTCCGCACGGTACGGGAAAAGCAGCTGAATATGGGCAAGCCGAAGCCGGGGACCTTTATCGTGACGGATGGGAATGAGGAATGGCAGGCGGTCCATCCAAATTTTGACAGCTCGGATGCCAACCTGGACGGGCTGGCGATCAAGAAGATGATCGCTGCCGGTGCGGGGATCCCGGTGAGCTTTCTGGCTGAACCCGGGAGCACGTCCCGGGCAGAGAGCAGCGGGATGGAAGACAGTGCCTGCCGCAATTACCGCCAGCGGCAGCAGCTGCTGCTGTGGATGACAGAGACAGTCCTGCGTCAGGTGCTGATCCGCGGAGCCCTGGTCCGCAGGGAGCTGGACCGGGACTGCGAGATCCATGTTTACGGCGATGACATCTCTGCTCCGGGCATGAGCGAGGGAGGAATCGTGCGGGCCGAAGGCCTGCAGTGAGGAGTGAGGAGTGAGAAGTGAGAATACAGATGATTTTGATTGGGTCCCCGGTGAGAACTGTGATGTGATTCTGAGCCATTGGCGGCATGAACCGATTCCGCTGGTATGTTACCGCATCCAGTCGGACCCGATGGGGCCGCGGGTGCGGATCCATTTCGAGACCTACTGGCCGGAGGATGCGGATGTTTCCCGGGAGACGAAGCCGAAGACGGTGCGTCATCTATGGTTCACGGTGCTGATCGCCGATGAGATGCTCTGCCCGGACGGCGGCTGGTACCCGCTGAGCCCGGCGGAGATCCGTTCCCGGGTCAATGCCATCCTGCTGGAACTGACGGACATCGTGCTTTACACCCAATCCGGGATCATCGCCGGCCTGTACTGTGACGAGCATGCCGTTATTGACACCATCTACCAGTCTGCGCATACGCTGGAGGTCAATCTGACCACACGCAGCCTGAAGGATATCCCCATCGGTCCCGCTCAGCAGAGCACCTGGCTGCCGAAAGGCGTTCTGCGGCCGGTGAGTGTGTGGGGCAGCGCGGTGTGGAAATAGTGAAAAGTAAAAAGTGAAATGTAAAAAGTGAATAGTGAAAGGGAAATTATGAGTACTTATCCAACCTCAAATTCCGTGGCTGCCGGACAGGCAACCGAGGCCAATCAATATAATAACCTGCGCAATGATGCGCTGTTTTTGGGAGCGGAAGCCGGGACTTCCGGGACGCTCCGTGACCTGCTTTATCAGAATTCCGGCGAGATCCGGCTGGTGCGGGCATCCCGGACGTCCATCCGGCTGGAAGCCTCGGCTGAGGAACCCTGCGCCGTGATGATCAGCGGCAGGATCTGTGCGGTCAGTGCTGACCTGAGTCTCAGCCTGAGCGCTGAAAGTTTTCCCGATGAGGGCCGGCTGTGGATTTATGCCTCCGGGCAGGCGGACGGGAGCTTCGTCCTGCGGGCTTCCGCCGAAACTGGACTCTCCGGCAGCCGGCGGATCGGGACGCTTCTGTGGAACGGCAGCGCGGTGATCCCCGGGACGCTGCGCACCATGACGGAATGGAACATGCTGCAGAAGTGCATGGAGCCTTCTTTGGCGCAGGGACGGCTGACGCTGGTCCCCGGGGAGCCGGCTTCGGATGCGGATATCACGATGGCTGATATGCTTTATTACACGCCTTACCGCGGGAACAGCATTGCTCTTTATGCAGGCGGCTCCTGGGAGCGCTTTTCCTTTGCGGAACTGTCGCTGCGGCTGAGCGGGATGCAGCGCGGGATCCCTTATGATGTGTTTGTGTCTGCCGAAGGAGACGGACTGGAGCTCAGTACACGCTCCTGGGGAACTTCGGAAGCCCGTCCTTCCGGTATGCTGACCCGGGTGGATGGGGTGCGTGTCTCGGGCGGTGACAGTTCCAAACGCTATCTGGGGACGATTGCGCTCAACGATGCCGGATACGGTGAGGACAGCCGCACAGGCCGGCTGCTGTGGAATGAAAATCACCGCCTGCCCCGTCCGCTTTACGCGCGGCTCTCCACGACCAAATCGCAGGGAACGGGACACATGAACAGCTGGGCACCTTACTACGATGAGGATGCACCGTCCCTGCGGCTGCTGGTTCCGGCCTCCGATGCCGAATTTTCGCTGGAAGGGGTCGGGCTCAGCTCTCCCATCAGTGAAAACGACCGGGGATACCAGCGGACGGCTGCCGTGGGGATCTGCCGGGATATGATGATGGAGAGTCCTTATACCGGCAATGCCTGCTGCGCTCCGGCTTTCACCCATTCCTTCGGAAACGGTCCGATGTGTGTGACAGTACAGAATCGGGACAGCAGCTTTCAGGGCCTGCACCGCTATACGCTGGCATTCTGGACGAATTATACTTTTTATCCGGCGGGAACGAACCTCTCCGATGTCACCGGCGGCCGGCCGGGACTTTACGGAACGATATATTCTTAGGGGAACGCTGATTAATCCAACATGCCTTCATAGGCGCCACGATAAATGAAACCTTGAA
>CAYWGX010000215.1:0-4919 GCA_964457635.1 uncultured Leptolinea sp. | reverse complement strand
CGGGAAAGTTATTCCCCGAGATAAAAGTATTCAGAATCCCGCGCCATAATGGATAAATGGTGAATGAGGTCCCAATTTTTAGAGTTTTTAGAGGTCCCCTAAAGGGTGAAAGTTGAAGGGTGAAGGGTGAAAGGAGAAAATAGACATAAGACTTTAGAAAAAAGATGTCCGGCTTATGCGATCCGGGCGATGGAAAGCAGGGATATACCGGAGGTCTTCGCCATTGACAAGGCTTCTGCAGTCCTCTATTGGCCGGAAAGGTCTTACCACTTTGAAGTAGAGACCAATGAAGCTTCCCGCCCATTTGTCGCGGAAGATCCGGAGGGGAAAATCCTGGGTTTTATCGTCTTCTGGCTGATCATCGATGAAGCGCACCTGGCGAATTTTGCTGTCCGGGAAGAGGCCCGCTGCCTGGGAATCGGCAGAGCCCTTCTGAAGCACGGTCTCCGGGTCTGCTATGAGGGTGGAGCACGGGTCTCCTTTCTGGAAGTCCGTGCAGGTAATGCTCCGGCTATACATCTATACGAAAGCAGTGGTTATCACACCGAAAGCATCCGCAAAAAATACTATCAGGACAACCACGAGGATGCCCTGCTGATGAACCTGGACCCGGATGAATATGAGACACTGGTTAACAAAAATGAAGAGGAGAACATCCCATGAGCAAACTTTTGGATGACATGAACGAATTGGCAGCCCAAATTTCGGTATGCAGGGACTGCATGCTGCACTTGACCCGTGACAAATCCGTTCCCGGGGAGGGAAACGTCCGTACCAAAATCCTTTTCATCGGAGAGGGACCCGGTGCTAACGAAAACGCGACCGGCCGTCCTTTCGTCGGTCAGGCCGGTGCTTTCCTCAATCAGCTGCTGTCCATCGCCCAGGTGAAACGGCAGCAGGTGTTCATCACCAATGTCGTGAAATGCCGTCCGCCTTCAAACCGCGACCCGCTGCCGGAAGAGCTCTCAGCCTGTGCAAAATATCTCAACCGGCAGATCGAGCTCATCAATCCGCTGGTGATCGTCACCCTGGGACGTTTTTCCATGGCCCGCTATTTTCCGCTCCAGCGCATCAGCTCCATTCACGGACAGGGACAGTGGGTGAATGACCGGCTGGTCATCCCCATGTTCCACCCTGCAGCTGCACTCCATCAGCCGAGCCTGCGCTCCGCCATCGAGCATGATTTTTCCCTGATCCCCGGCTACCTCGAACAGGCCAGAGAACGCTTTGAACCAAAACCGGAACCGGAAATGAAACCGGAAGAGCCCAAAGCTGATGACAGCGGAAAAACAGAGTCCGCTCCCGAAAGCGGAGAAGCCTCGCAACTTTCGCTGTTCTGAAAACGTTAAATTGGTGAACAATGAATAGTGAATAGTGAATAATTATTGGGGGCGACTTATGAAGAAAACGACCATTCTTTCAATTTTAATAATCATTCTTTTGTCCGGCTGCAGCGGTGTGATGACAAACGGGAACCGTGAACTCACCATCCAGGAGGTGCAGCAGTACGCACAGCAAACCATGACAGCAAGAGTGTCGGACAATCAGGAAAATCCTTCCGATTCAGGCTCTGCGCAGATGCTGATCCGTCCGGTACAGCAATCCACACCCGCCGTATCGGGTTCCGGTCTGACCGTGATTTCCACAGCGGAAGAGGAAGTGGGACAGATCACCCGGCCGGTGATCAACATCCCGACAGCCATTCCCACTGCAGCCGCTGTTGTCCAGATCCCGCCGGTCTACCAGATCCCCACAGCCACCCCGATCTACGCTCAGCAGGTCAACACGGTCTGCGAACGGGTCCGTTTTGTTGACGACGTGACGATTCCGGATGATACCCTGATGAGTCCGGGTCAGACATTCCGCAAAATCTGGCGTATTCAGAATGCCGGCAGCTGCGCATGGAATTCCGGTTACCAGCTGGTCTATACCGGCGGGGATGCCATGGGAACGAATTACGGGGTCAACCTGCCCGGACCGGTCAACCCCGGGGAAACGGTTGACGTCAGCATCGACCTCACCGCACCCTTTGCCTACGGGACTTATCAGAGCAACTGGAAACTGCGCAGCCCCTCCGGGAATGTTTTCGGGACAGCCAATTCCGAAAATAACGCCATCTGGGTGAAGATCGTCGTCGGCACCAATGCCAATATGGCAACAGTAGCTCCCGGCGTCACCCCGGTCAACAACAGCTGCACGCTGCTTTCTGTCGTTCCGGCATACAAGGCTTCCTTCAGCCGGGGAGAAGAGACCGACTTTGTCTTCCGCGTGCGTAACAATACCTATACGGTATGGAGCGCAGAAGATCTCGACATTGCTTTCATCAGCGGGGAAAACATGCTCAAACGCAAGGACCAGACCCGCAAAGACCTGCCCTATGATGTGAACCCCGGCGGTACACTGGAATACGGCCTGGACGCGGTCGTTCCCGATACACCGGGCGTATATACCATGACCATGGGCGTCGTCCGCGGGTATGAAATTCTCTGCACCATGGATGTCACGCTGCAGGTCGTGTATTGATGATTTTTCCATAACAATTCAGTACCTGTTCAGAAGGTATTGTTCCTTCTGAACAGGTACATTGCTTTAACATACTTCAAAATTCCGCTGCGCAGACCGAATTCATCGGTTTCTGTTTTCAACAAAAGAATATTCTGCTTTTCCGACCCCCTTTTTTTCATTTTCTCCTTCGCTTATAGATATTGTGCGGGTGAATAACCCAAAAAGATATCGAATAGAAAACCATAAAGGAGATGGTAAGATGAAAAAAAGTTTATTGATGATCCTTGTTGTTTCACTGTTTTGCATGCAGTGTGTTCCGGCAGTTTTTGCCGCACCGGAAATTCCTGAAATTCCGGAAATTTCCGGAGGTCAATTGATGATCACCGAAGCGGGAACCTATCGCTTCGTCGGCAGCATGAAAGGGACTGTTATGGTCGATCCGGGTGAGGGTGATGTGATCCTGATCATGGATAACTTCCGGGTGGAGGGCGATCGCTCTGCCGGTATCGTTGCACTCAGCGGGGATTCCCTGACGATTCGTACGGAAGATCAGTCTGTCAACCGCATCACGGATGGCGGTTCCGATACCCAATTCAATGCTGCGATATACAGCCGGGTGAACACCTTCTTCGAGGGGAACGGAGCCCTGGACATCATGGGCGTCAATCGTGAAGCGATCCGTGTTGAAAATGCGGACCTGACTTTTGGCGGCGGAAATATCAACATGTCCGCGCCCTATAATGCCATTGCTGTGGACGGGAATCGCCCGGGGATGCTGTTCTTCGATGATGGCTCTTTCAATATCCAGGCCGGAAATGCCAGTTTCTCACCGGAAACCAACGTCATCTATAACGGCGGAATCGTCCGGGAAGGTGATTTCGGCAGCAATACGGCTATGATGATCCACGGGTTTGAATATAATGCTCTGCCGAATGCAATCATCAATGATGCAAGTTCTCAGCCGGAGATGCTAATCCAGCCCGGTCAGGCCGCGGACTATTTTACCCAGCAGCAGCCCTCTATGCAGCCGGCATTTGATCAGCAGAACAGCCAGCCTTCCATGCAGCCGGCTTTTGATCAGCAGCAAAACAATCAAAGCGGCACAATGCCAGCGCTGCCGGAACAGAACAGTGGGATGCAGATGCCCGGACAGATAACCGCTTATGAATCCGCAGCCTCAGCAAGTGAAATCGTCAGCGGCACAACCTACAATTCTGCCATGGATCTCACAGCCGATTATGATAATGCCACAACCTATGATGTCAGCGAAAACAGTCAGGTCAAGATCAGCGAATCCGGCACCTATATCGTCACCGGTACATCCAGCGACGGCAACATCACTGTCAAGAAAGATACCACCGGTGTTGTCCTTGTCCTGGAGGATCTGGACCTGACCAGCACCACCGGTGCGACTGTATCCATCAACAAAAATGCTGAAGTCCAGGTGATCATTTCCGGGAATGTTGTTCTGACAGACAACGAAAATCCTGAGGACGAGAATTCTTCCGATGCCGACATAGCCGATGCCTTTGACGGTGCGGCACTCAAAGCAAAAGCCGGGTCCAAAGTCTACATGACCGGTGACGGTACCCTGACGATCAACGGCAATGCCAAAAACGGCATCAAGGGCGGAGATGAGTCAAGCATTATCGTTGACGGTGTGACCATGAATATCAAAGCTGTCAATGACGGGATCAATTCCAACTATGATGTGACCCTGCTCAGCGGAGACTTCACCATCGACGCTGCGGATGATGCCATCCATGCAGACCATATTCTGACCATCGGTGATGAAACAACTCATCAGGGTCCGTCCATCAACGTGACCAACAGCAATGAAGGTCTGGAAGGTACTGTTGTCAACATTCACGGCGGAGATATCCGGATCAACTCCACTGATGACGCCATCAACGCGGCAAACGGCGACGGTGTTTATGAAGGAGAACTGGACTATGCCTTCAACATGACCGGCGGTACAGTCAGCGTCAGGAGCAGTGGTGACGGGATCGACTCCAACGGTGACGTGAACCTCATCGGCGGCAGTGCCCAAATCAGCAGTTCAGCAGTGGGCGGAGAAGCAGGAATCGATTATGACGGACAGATCTATATTTCTGAAGAGTTCAATCTCAACAATAACAGCGGTGTTTCCGGCCCGGATGGAATGCCCGGCGGAATGAACGGACAGAATTTCGGCCCGATGACCGAAAACCAGCAGAACGGGTCTTTTACACAGAACAACGTACCCGACTTCGGCGGCAGCAATTCCAACTGGGGTGGAGCACCCGACTTCGGCGGCAGCGATTCCAACTGGGGTGGAGCACCCGACTTCGGCGGCAGCGATTCCGGCTGGGGCGGAGCTCCATAAGCACTAACTTAATACAAAATTCATTTGTAATGGACGCCCCTTTTTCCTC
>CAYWGX010000214.1:0-4957 GCA_964457635.1 uncultured Leptolinea sp. | reverse complement strand
ATTTCATGTTTACCCCTTTTCCATTTTTGTCCATTTTTTGGGGTACATATCACACGAGGGGACGGTTCCGCAGTGCCGGCTGCGCGGCAACAGCGAAACCGTCCCCGTTGTGCTTCGAGGCAGGAGCTTCGCTGCGCTCGCCCCCGGTGTCCCTTATTTCTTATTTCTTATTTGGTTGAGGATCAAACCTCTTCTTTGCCATGAATAACGGTGCCTTTTTATGTCATCGTAAGGAAAATGTTATATAATGAAAACCTGTTTGGATAAAAGAGAGGTTTGAACATGAGCAGAGTTATCAATTCGGAAAGTGCGGGAAAGGACAGGACCCGTTTGACAAAGACTGTCGTGATCGCGATTCGGGAGCTGCTGCGGCAGAAAGAGGCGAGCGATCTTTCCCGAGACTTGATTGCGTGTATATTAATGTCGCTGGATGGGATCTATGATACCGTGGATGCTTCGGTGGAGGCCTGGGAAAAACGCGGCTACTGGCTGAAGGCGGACCGTTTCCGGATGGACTGGCAGTGGACGAAGCTGCTGGCGGACCAGATGCGGCCGCTGGTGATGACTGAAAATTACCCGGAACTGATCCCTTTGATGGTGCAGGTGCTGCAGGCACTGGATAACGTCAAAGTCTCGGATAATCATCGCCTGGGTACTCCCTGGACGGGAAAATGGGCTGAACTTCATGGAACAAGACGTTAGACGTAAGACGTTAGATTTTAGACGTAAGACGTAAGATGGCAGAAGTCGGAGGTAAAAAGATGAAAAAAACAAATTCCTCACTCCTCACTCCTCACTCCTCACTCCTCACTCCTCACTCCTCACTTAAAAATGGCCGGTCGTTATCCTATTCCGGGTGAGTTTGCTGAGACGGAAATCGTTGTCGTTAACTCACGGTTTATTGCGTCTGCTGCACCTGTGTTTTCCAATGAGGAGGCACGGGAGTTTATCAATTCCATCAAAGCAAAATATCCGGATGCGACGCATCATGTGCCGGCCTATATCATCGGTTACGGAAACTCGGTCAGTGCCTATTGCAGTGATGACGGAGAACCCTCCGGCAGCTCCGGACGTCCGGTGCTGGCAGTCCTGCAGGGCAGCGGGCTGGGTGATGCGGCGATCGTTGTTACCCGCTATTTCGGCGGAACGAAGCTGGGGATCGGCGGGCTGGTGCATGCCTATGGAGACGCGGCAAAGGCCGTGCTGGAGATCCTGCCCCGGGCGGAGAAGGTGCCGACCTATGTGGTGATGATGGCTATCGAATACAGTTACTTTGAACGGGTCCGTCTGCTGCTGCAGAAGTACAGGGCACTGACCATGGATGAGGACTTCGGTGCGGATGTGACCATCACTGCCCGCTTTATTGAAGAAGCCCTGCCTCCTTTTCAGGCAGAGCTTTCAGAGCTGACACGGGGACAGGTCCAGGCAGAGGTGATCGAATTCGAACCGGAAACCATCATGCCGCTAAATAGTTTTTAGGGAAGCACTGATTACAAGGACAATACGAACAGTTCACGGTGTCCCAGACGTGGGACACACGGGACCCGTCCCTGTTGTCCCTGTAAAAATCGGTACCAGGTCAGGGACTGTACCCGTCGGCTCAGCATTGAGCCGGAGGGGACTGTCCCTTCTGAACCGTTACCAAAAATTACCGGATACCGAGTATATATTGCGCTGCGATATCGCTGCCGTTGACCTGCTGCGGAGCAATTTTCCCCAGTTCCAGCAGTTTTCCAATTTCTTCGTACAGTGTGAAAGCTTCAAAACGCTCCTGGGCGATTTCCAATGTGTTGGGACGTTTCCTGAGAAAATCAGCGGTCACATCGGATTCGCGGAAATTATCCCGGGAAATAAAGCCATAGGCAGCGCCGGCTGCGCAGACTTCCGCAATGGTGGAATAGCCTGCCTTGCCGATGATGAAGTCTGCTGCGTAGACCATGTCCGGATGATAATATCCGGAATGGTGGGGCAGCAGGATCTTGTTCCTGTATCTTTCCGTTTTTTCAAATGTTCCCGGCAGCAGCAGCGTTACATGATCCGGTATCGGACAATCTACGGCAAAGTCCAGATTTTCCGGGATGCCGCCCATGGAGATCAGCCCGATGCGATGGTCGTCCGGGATGCCGAGTGATTTGCGGAATTCTTCCGGACTGTGATGGGGCTTGCGGCTGGCCGGCGGGATCAGGATATCTGCCTCCGGGGTCGGGCCGCAAAGCGGTTCCGACTGCATCCGATAGTCAGCCTGAACAAAAATCTCACGCAGGCGATCATTGAGTTCCTGAAAATCAGGACATTGCGGGACATAAAGCTCATAAAGCCAGTCCCAGGTGAAGTTTTCAAACAGATAGGTCGGCAGACCGGCCTTTTTCCCGGTGACGATCCCTAACGGGGAGATATCACAGACGACTGTGTCAATTTCCAATTTTTTCAGTTCTGCGGCCAGCTTGTCAGAACGTTCCGAGATGCTGTCGAGATATGCCCGGATATTGATCACACTCTGGGGCAGGTCGTGGTCCATGGGGTTCAGCTGAACCAATCCTACGTCGACGGCTCCGGGATGGTAGGTAAAGTTCGTGAGTCCCGCATCGTGAAACAGCCACTCCGGTGTGGAGGTGAAAATGTCAAAGTGGATCTGCGGATCATAAAAAGACAGGGCTTCCATGATGGCAGAAGCACGGCTGGCATGGCCGAAGCCGTGGGATGAAATAAAATAGGCTATGTTCCTGATTGTCCTGAATTTCATATGTCAATATCCTCGATAACGTTATGAAGCAGCATGCGGGTCAATTTGCGGGATGATTTGGGAACAATGCTGTTTTGAATCAGGCCGTCCGCAGTCTTTTTACCGATGCAGGTGTTGGGACGGACGCAGATATCTTCAATTTTCTCCTTCAGTTTCCGGGCTTCGGGAGAATTATCGGAAAACAGCGGATGCCAGGCCGGCAGGGCGACGCCTTCGAAAAGGCAGCGGTATGCGCAGCTATTCGGCAGCCAGTGGGCGATTTTTGGAAGACTTTCCGGAGAAATCTTTGTACAGGTCGGCATCTTCCGGAATCGCTCCGGATAACAGGTGCAGCGGGCATTTTCTTTATTCAGATAAGGACAGAGCACCGAAGTATAAAACACTTCTCCTGTATCTTCATCCTGCACCTTATAAAGGCAGCACAGTGCACAGCAGTCGCAGAGCAGCTCCCATTCGTCTTCGTTCAAAAATCCAACCAGGTCTTTCATATTGCTTCTCTTTGAAGGAATTCATCAAATAATCGGCAGAAAGTCTCAGGATCGTCCGTGGTCATCAGTCTCAGCATATCCTCCCTGCTGAGGTCCAGGCGGGAAAGATAACGCTTGGCAAATTTGCGGAATGTCACGCAGCCCCACTGTTCGCCGTAATATTCCATGTTATATTGCAGGTGTTTCCGGCAGATGCTGCGGAAAAGGTCCGGCGGCACCTCATCGAAATCATACCCGGCGAAGATCCAGGGATTGCGCAGCATCGCCCGGCCGACCATTACGGCATCGCAGCCGGTCTCTCGCAGCATGCGCCGGGCATCCGCGATGCTTTCCACATCTCCGTTGCCGACCACCGGAATGGACAGGGAAGCTTTCAGTGCCGCGATGGCAGACCAATCAGCATGCCCGCTGTATTCCTGCTTTCGGGTCCGCGCATGGAGCGTCACCATGGCTGCACCGCAGTCCTGAACGAGTTTTCCTACCTCAAGATAATTGATGGAATCGCTGTCCCAGCCCAGCCGGATCTTTGCCGTGACCGGCACGGAGAGCTTCGCGGTCAGGCCTGAGATAATTCTTTTGATTTTCTCCGGAAAGCGCAGCAGACCGGCACCCGCGCCGC
This sequence comes from uncultured Leptolinea sp., assembly GCA_964457635.1. Lineage (GTDB taxonomy): Bacteria > Chloroflexota > Anaerolineae > Anaerolineales > Anaerolineaceae > Flexilinea. The sequence continues at coordinate 1,107 of CAYWGX010000214.1, read as the reverse complement.
GATTGGCGACCTGACGTGCTGAGCAGCCCATGTTGACATCAAAGGCATTCGGCCGGCATTGTTCTTCCAAAATGCAGGCTGATTCGATGAGCCGTTCCGGGGCGTCATCAAAGAGCTGAAAGACAATGGGGCGCTCAGCCTCATTGAACGCGATACGCTGAGGCAGGTTCGGGGTCTTATGGACAACATCCAGCCCGTTGATAAATTCCGTAACGGACAGGGGGGCGCCCAATTCCCGCGTGATGCGGCGGAACGGTTCGTTTGTCCAGCCATCCAGCGGTGCCTGCAGCAGCGGTTTGTCAATGGAGATGCTGCCGACGCAGAAGGGATGAAAGAGGCTGTCCCACTCGTTCACGAGATACAGACCAGCCAGAGACCGTAAGCGTCGATATATTTTCCGTCTTTGGAATAGCTGTCTCCGGCAGCCAGGTCCTGCAGCGGCAGGATGTAAGGCCGGTCCTGATACGTGATCTCCGCAAGAACACCGAGATTGCGGTCCACACTGTTGAGTCCGGTCAGCAGAACGCGAACCCCTTCCTGAACCGGGCCGTCATCGGCTTCATAGGGAAAGCATACTTTGCACTTAACGGGGAATTTCAGCGAAGTTTCGAGGTAATCTTTCCAGCAATCCATCGGGGTTTTCTTCGTTGGATCTACCGGCTTTTCGAAAGCTTTGACGATCAGTTTCCCTTCCCTGCCCAAACCATCCAGATAGAGGCGGGTGAAGATCTCCTGCTTTTTCCAGGCAAGTTCGTTTTCATCCATCGTTTCTTCTGTCTGTTCCAGGACACTTGCCGGCAGGATGTAACTGGTCCAGCTGATCTCTTCATCAAAGGCATCATAGAAATAATCGTCATCAAAACTGTCCAGCGTATCCGGAGTCCATTCCAGCTGAACTTCATCCCGGGTCTGCGCGTCAGTAGGATCCTCATCATAAAGCATTCGAACAATGCCTTTTTTCCCTTTTAAGTCCATTTCATTTTCTGTCAGGAAAGATTCCCGAACCTTCACGACTTTTCCGATTTGTATATTTTCCATATCTGATATCTTTCAATTACAAATTTCACCGGACAACTGCCAACCACCAGCTAACGTCTTGCGTCTTAC
>CAYWGX010000213.1:0-4966 GCA_964457635.1 uncultured Leptolinea sp. | reverse complement strand
AATTGGTTATAGAAACAAACTGATGTCGACGAAAAGGCGATTATTTTATGGAAAATGATAATATAAACCGAGTAGATCTTGATCAACAGATGCGGGAGGCATATCTGGATTATGCCATGAGCGTCATTGTCTCGCGTGCCCTTCCGGATGCGCGAGACGGACTGAAGCCTGTTCACCGCCGTATCTTGTATGCGATGGAGGCGATGGGAGTTCGCTCTAATGTGCCGCACAAGAAATCCGCCCGTATCGTGGGTGAAGTTCTGGGTAAATATCATCCCCATGGCGATGCATCAATTTACGATGCCATGGCACGTATGGCACAGGACTTTTCCATGCGTTATCCACTCGTGGATGGTCATGGTAACTTCGGTTCCATCGACGGTGATCCTCCGGCAGCAATGCGTTATACGGAAGCCCGTTTGAAGAAACTTTCCGATGAACTGTTGGCGGATATTGACAAAGAAACCATCGACTTTTTGCCGAACTTTGACGGTTCCGAAAAAGAACCGGCTGTTTTGCCTTCCAAGGTTCCGAATTTGCTGCTGAACGGATCCAACGGTATTGCGGTCGGGATGGCAACCAATATTCCTTCCCATAACCTGCGCGAGATCAATCAGGCGCTTGCTTATATGATCGACAATTACGATCATATCGAAGATATCACTGTCGAAGACCTGATGAAATTTGTCAAAGGTCCGGATTTTCCTACCGGCGGCGTGATCATTGGGCGGGAAGGCATCAAGCAGGCTTATACGACAGGGAAAGGCCGCATCGTTGTCCGTGCCCGTTCTCATGTGGAAGAAGGGAAAGGCCGCTTCCATATCGTTGTGACCGAGATCCCTTATCAGGTCAACAAGACTACATTGCTGGAGCGGATCGCGGAACTGGTTCGCAGCGGACAGATCAACACTATTCACGACATGCGTGATGAATCTGACCGAGAAGGTATGCGCATCGTCATTGAATTGAAAAAAGATGCCCAGCCCCAGGCTGTTTTAAATCAGTTGTACAAACATACCATGCTGCAGTCCACCTTTGGGGCGCAGATGCTGGCATTGGTAGACAATCGTCCGGTTTATCTCTCCCTGAAGACTGCACTGGAAGTGTTTATCAAGCATCGTCTTGAAGTGATCGAAAGACGGGCTGACTATGACTTGCGCAAAGCGAAAGCCCGCTCTCACATCCTGGAAGGGCTGCTGATCGCGCTTTCCAATCTGGATGAAGTGATCCGCATCATCCGCAATGCGCCGGACAGTGATTCGGCAAAAACGCAGCTGATGGATCGCTTTAGTCTTACGGATGTCCAGGCTCAGGCTATTCTCGATATGCAGCTCCGTCGTCTGAGCGCTTTGGAACGCTGGAAGATCGAAGAAGAACAGAAACAGCTTATTGAAAAAATCGCTGATTTGGAAGACCTGCTGGCATCTAAAGAGCGTCAGCTCAAAGTCGTTGAAACAGAAACCGATGAAGTCACCAAAGCTTATGGGGACGAACGCCGGACCACTATCGAAGCTGATGAATTGGAAGGATTCTCTGACGGAGATCTGGTCTCCGAACGCGGTGTCTTTGTTACGATGACGGAAAACGGTTATATCAAGCGTGTGGATGCCACGACCTATCGTCAATACAATCGCGGTGCCCAGGGCGTTACCGGACATACCATGAAAGAAGAGGACAAGGTTGCAAACATCATGTTTGTCAACACTCACGACCGTATGCTCTTCTTTACAGATAAAGGAAAAGTCTATGCGGAAGATGTCTTCCGTATTCCGGAATCCAGCCGGACCGGGAAAGGCTTGCCGGTGATCAACATCATCAACATTCAGGGCGATGAGAAGGTCACGGCTATGCTGCCTATCCGTGAAACGGATGCGGACAATTACCTGGTTATGGCGACTGCCAACGGTAAGATCAAGCGCAACCGTTTGAAGGACTACATGAATATCCGCTCCAACGGACTGATCGCGATTTCTCTGGATGATGATGACCGCCTGACTTGGGTCTGCCAGACAGACGGCCATATGAACATCCTGATGGTCAGCCGCAATGGCAAATGTCTGCGTTTTAAGGAAAATACTGTTCGCACCATGGGGCGTACTGCCCGGGGTGTTAATTCCATGAAGATGATCGGTGATGACCATCTGGTTTATGTGGGTGTTGCCCGGGATCAGGATGACCTGTTGATCGTCCATGACAAGGGTATTGGGAAACGAACGCCTGTCGCACTGGTGCCGATCCATGGGCGCACCACCGGTGGACAAAAGATTACCAACACCAATGCCTTTGATAAAATTGGAAAAATTGCCGCTGCATTGGTGCTGCACGCCAATGATGACGTGACCTTTATGAGTTCCAAGGGCAATGTGGTTCGGCTTCGTGGTTCGGTGATTCCAAGCCTTGGCCGAGCGGCCCGTGGTGTTCGCCTGGTTCGCATGGAAGGGGATACCGTAGTCGCCGGTGTCACTGCCAATGATCGTGACGCTATCCCGGAAGCGCCGGATGAAGAAACTGTGACCGAACTGCCAAACGATCCGACCTTGCCGCCGGAAGAAGATCTGCCCGCAGATGATGAAGCGGACATGGAAGATGATGATATCGCAGAAGATGAAGTAAATGAAGATGAAGAGGAAGACGATCTGAACGGGGCATCTTCCGATGAAGAAGCAGATTAGTAGTCAGATGGTATTTCTGATTTCTGATTTCAATATTGGAGGACATCATGCAGATTGTAACAGACAGTGCAGCCGATTTGGCTCCTTCACAACTTGCTGGACTCCCCATCCATTTCACCACCCTGCGTCTCAGCCTGGGTGGTGAACCCTTTACCGGGACCAATGAAGAGTTCTACAAAAAACTTTCTGAGACAGATGAATATCCGGTGACTTCACAGGCAGCTGCCGGTGAATTTGCCGAACTTTACCGCAATGTTGCGAAAAAGGACCCGGAGATCCTTTCCATTCATATCTCCGGTGGCTTGAGCGGGACGATCAATTCTGCCCGTGTCGGGGCATCTATGGTGCCGGAAGCCAAAGTCACCTTCTGGGATTCCCGTACCCTTTCTGCTGCTTTGGGCTGGCAGGTGGAAGCAGCTGCCCGAATGGTCATGAAGGGGTTCAAGCTTGATAAGATTCTGGAGCGGCTGACGCAGATCCGCGATACTGTTGATGGTATGTTCACCATCAAGGAGATGAAATACCTGATCCATGGCGGTCGTGTCAGTCACCTGAAGGGTCTGTTGGCTTCTGTGCTGAACATCAAACCCATCATCGGTGTGGATCACACCACAGGAATGTACACCAATGCTGCCCAGGATATGACCTTCAAACGTGCCATGGCACGAATGATCAACCTGGATAAGGTCCGTTATGAGGGCATGGGTCCGCTGCGTGCGCAGATCGTCCATGGTCATAATCCTGAAGGGGTCGAGTTTATCCGTAAAAAAGCTGAAGAGGAGCTGCAATGCGCCTTCGATGAAACTGTTCCGGTGGCTCCTGCTTTAGGTGCTCATACCGGTCCGTCTTTGGCCGGCATCATCGTCGGGCCTAAAGCCCTGTTTGCTGATTTGTACTGATTTAATATCTGGGATGGGTCTTTAAATTTGACCTGTCCTCTTTTTTTATGGAATTAGCGATATGTTGATCGACCGCATTCTCTTGATGCTTCGAAACGATTGCCGGGTTCAGGATACAGACCGGGTCCTTGTTGGTGTTTCGGGTGGGATCGACTCCATTTTTCTGCTTACCATACTTTATGAAATTAGGCAGCCCCTCGTGGCTGCCGTTTTTAATCACGGATTGCGTCCTGAAGCGGCGGAAGAGTGCGCGTTTGTGGAGAACTATTGCGCGGAGCGGAGTATTCCCTGTGTTAGCGGACAGGCTGATGTCCGCTCTTATGCCATGGAAAAGGGGCTTGGCATCGAAGCAGCTGCAAGAGACCTCCGTTATCAGTTTCTCTTCAGGTCTGCAATGGAAAATGATTGCAGTGCAGTGGTCACCGCTCATCATGAAAACGACCAGGCGGAAACGGTGCTGATGCATATCCTTCGCGGAACAGGAATCGATGGGCTGTGCGGAATGCGGCCGTATGGTTTCCTGAAAGAATACAGTGAGACGATCCCGCTGATCCGTCCGCTTTTGCATGTCAGCCGTGGAGAGATCGAACAATATGCAGCGGAGAACGGGATGCCCTATCGGGAGGACCGGTCCAATGCTGACACATTTTACCTCCGGAATCGAATCCGTCATGAGCTGATCCCGATGCTGGAAGCAGACTATAATCCGCGCATCGTTGCATCCCTCTGCCGTCTCGCCGGATCTGCTGCAGCAGATAAGGAAATACTGGATGATGAATGTGAAAAGGCGATCCGCTATGCGGCCTTTTATCCGCTGGATGATGGCTGCGAGTGGAGTCGGAAAACCTACCGTTCTTATCCGGTCGGGCTTCGCTATCGGATGCTGCGGGAGCTGTTTTCCCGGATGGGAGCGGATCTTTCCGAAATCGGGTTTCAGCATTTGATCGTTGCTGATCGCATCTTTACAGAAGGACGCTATAATCACACCATTTCTTTGCTGAAAGGAATTTGGCTGCGCTGTGAGGGTGACCGGGCTATGATCCTGACTTCTCCCGATGTCCCGCAATGGCGTTATCCGCAGCTTTCCCAGGGCTGGACCCTGTATTGCGAAACACGGCACATTCAGCCGAAGGATCTGCCGGACTGGGTGGAAACAGCCAAAAAACATCCGGAGTGGGCGGTTTTGGATGCAAATCAGGTGGCGGATTATCCGACCCTGCGGACGATTCGCCCCGGAGAGCGTTTTGAGCCCTATGGGATGGGCGGTGCCAGTCAGAAGCTTTCCGATTTCTTGGTGAATCATAAGATCCCGGTGCAATACCGCGATGATCTGGTGGTTGCCGCAGATGCGGGCGGTATCGTCTGGATCCCCGGTTACCGTGTCTCCAACCGCTG
>CAYWGX010000212.1:0-4984 GCA_964457635.1 uncultured Leptolinea sp. | reverse complement strand
CAATTGTAAATACACTTCTTGTCTATCAAATCCAGAGTTGAATCAAAATCAATGATCCAAATTAGACTAAAAATATATATTAAGAGCTGATATAATAAGGATCGGAAATACGCGACAAAAACGGATTTTTTCATGTAAATCCGGACTATATTTTGAAATTAAAGGTAAGAGTTATGCAGCAAAACTTATTTGGAGATTTCAGGAAATTGACCGAAGAGAGTAATATTACCTGCGATGAAACGATCAAACGTGCCTGTAAAATCGCAGCCGAAAAGCTTGGCAGCAATATGGTCAAGCAGCCTGACTTTTTGCCTGCCTGATGGATATGGGAAAGCTTCAAATCTGACAAAGAAGGCAATGGTGATTGCATACCTGCAGCATCACGGAGCAAAAGACAAGGCAGGACTGCCGGACATCTTCCATCCTTATCATCTGGCGGAGCAGATGGGCGATAATGAGTACGGAATTTGCGTGGCACTGCTGCGCGATGTTGTGGAAGACACGGATATGACACTGACAGATTTGGAATATCATCTCTTGCTTTGTGGAAAACAGGAACTTTGATATTTTCGAGATCAATGCAGCCCTTTTCAAATATGATCAGGAGATGTTTGGCTATTATCCTGACACTGTGAAGAAGTCGCCCGGCAGGCGACCATTTCTTTTTCATTTTCCCTATACTATCAGTATCAACAAAAAACGGAGGGTTGAGAAAGATGAAAAAGAATTTGACTGAATTGGTGATGATCCTGGACCGCAGCGGTTCCATGGGCGGACTGGAAAGCGACACGATCGGCGGATACAATGGCATGCTGAAGAAACAACGGGAAACCGAGGGCGAAGTGTTGGTTTCCACGGTTCTGTTTGACAACGTCAGCGAAGTGCTTTATGACCGGGTGCCGCTGGACAAAATGCCGGAAATGACGGAGAAAGAATACTATGTCCGGGGCTGCACGGCTCTTCTGGATGCCGTTGGCGGCGCGATCCATCACATCGGGAATATGCACAAGTATGCCCGGGAAGAGGATCGACCCGAGAAGACGATCTTTGTGATCACAACGGACGGGATGGAAAATGCGAGCCATGAGTACTCCTACGATCGGGTCAAGCAGATGGTGGAAGGGCAGAAGGAGAAGTACGGCTGGGAATTCCTCTTCCTGGGTGCCAACATTGACGCGATTGCAACAGCCGGACGCTTCGGGATCTCCGCCGACCGTGCGGCAAATTTCAACAGCGATCACGCAGGAACTGCACTGAATTACGATGTGCTTGGCGAAACAGTGAAGGCGATGCGCTGCTGTGCTGCTCCGATCGGCGCGGACTGGAAAAAGCGTATCGATGAGGATTACGAAAAGCGAGAGAAAAGGAGAGGTAAGTAATGTACGGAGCAATTGCAGGTGATATGATCGGGAGCCCATATGAATTTGATAACGGGTTTAAGACCAAAGATTTTCCGCTTTTCAGCTATGCTTCGGATTTTACGGATGATTCCGTGATGACCGTTGCCGTGGCAGAGGCACTGATGGATACGCTTGGGCAGGATGATGAAACGGTAAAAGCCGCGTTGGTGAATTCTATGCAGAAATGGGGGCACAGATATCCTGATGCTGGATACGGCGGAATGTTTTACCGCTGGCTGCAGACACGCGATCCGAAACCCTACAACAGCTACGGAAACGGCTCCGCGATGCGGGTCTCAGCTGCGGGATGGCTCTATGGCACGCTCGAAGAGACACGGCACATCGCCCGCCTGACCGCGGAGGTGACGCACAATCATCCGGAAGGGATCAAAGGCGCGGAGGCGACTGCTGCGGCTATTTACCTGGCCCGAACCGGACGCAGCAAGGATGAGATCAAAGCGTTCATCATTCGAGAGTTTGGCTACGACCTCTCGCGGACCTGTGACGAGATCCGTCCGACGTATCAATTTGAGGTCAGCTGTCAAAAAAGTGTCCCGGAAGCCATCATTGCTTTTCTGGAAGGAACTGATTATGAAGATGTTGTCCGCAATGCTGTCTCCCTTGGAGGTGATTCTGATACACAAGGATGCATCGCCGGCGGAATCACGGAAGCTTTCTACGGCATTCCGGACTTCATCAAATCTGAAGTCCGCACCCGCCTGCCGGAGGATATGAAAGCAGTCTGCGAACGGTTTGAAAAAATAGCAAACGGGAGGGTTTATGAGCAAAGATAAAAATAAATGAAAACGCATGATACCTATCCCTTATAAAAATAGACGCTCTTCGCTATAATAAATGGATAGGAGAAATATCAAATGTTTCATCTTTTTCTTTGCTTATCATTCATCATCTTTATTTTCGGGCTTGCGAATGCGATCAGCCTGAAGCAGAGCGGAAAAATCCCCTGGCAGTCATTTTTGCTGCTGCTGCTTCTCTTCACAGCTCTTGCCATGTGGCTGGCAGTCATGCCGCTGGTCAAGGAAGGCATCCTTTATAAACCGCTCTATGCAGCCTTTTACGTATTGGAGTCAGCGGTTGCCAATGTCGATTATTCACTCTTCTCTGAGCGGCTGGGGTCCTTCTCATTCTGGCGGATCTACACCATCCTGCTGCACCTGCTGATGCCCATCACTGCCTTCGGTACGATCCTGATTTATTTTCTGAAGATTTTCGGCTGGTTCCGTTACACACTCTTCCGGGGCAGCCGGCAGATCATTCTGTTTTCCAATCTGACCGAGAAAACCAAAGCCTATGCCAAAAGAATCGACACAAAGGATAAATTGCTGATTTTCTGCAACACGGAAGATGCGGACAAGGAAAGCTTTGATGAGGAGCGATCCCGGAACATGATCTTTACCGGACAGAGTGAGATCCAGCTGCTGAAGCAGCTGCAGAAACGAAATCTCACGATCATGGAAATGGGTGATAACGAAGAACGAAATCTTCAGAAATCTGTGGAAATCATTCAGGAACTGGAAAAATACAATGGGCAGCAAGTTCAATCACCTGTCCGGAGATTCCTTCAAAAGTACCTGCCGGCCCAGGTCTTTGAGCACAAGCTCTTCAAAATGTTTTCCGATGAGTTAAGTGATGAAGACAAGAAATCTATCAGTCTTTACACCGTTTCCGGCCATCCGGAAGCCGCTGTGATCATGGATAACCTGATGAAACGCGGCACGGATACGCCTCTTCTCTACAAGCAAACGGTGATCGATGAATACAAACGGATTGCCTTCAAGCTGCTCCACGATGAACCGTTGTATGAATTGTTGGATGACAATACGGAAAAGCTGGACATCCTGATCGTCGGATTCGGACGTATGGGACAGGAAGTGCTGAAAGCTATTTCATGGACAGGCTGCTTTCCGAATACGGATACCCATATCCATGTGATCTCCAGAAACGGAATAAAAAACGGAGAACAACTGCTCTCCGAATGTCCGGAGCTGGGTGTTGACCTGCTTCACGAGCATGGGTTTGAGACTCCGGAGGACGGAGGTGTTCAGCTGAATAAAGCGGCACCGATCTATTATTACTCCACCGAAACGAAAGGACCGGAATTTGACAAAATCATCCGCAGCCTGGTCCACAGCCGCTATATCGTGGTTTCTCTGGGTGATGATTCTGCGTCTCTGAATTGTGCACTGAATATCTGCCGTCTGATCATGCGGGAACGCTATTTGAAGGACAGTTCCATTATGCTGCCGGAGATCCATGTCCGCATCCGGGAGGATGAGAATCTGAAGCTGTTCTCCGCTGCAGATACCGGCTCAGCTTTTGGAGCCATCAAACAATTCGGCAGTGATGAAGACATTTACGGAGCCGATCAGATCAGTGAATCGGAACTTGAAAAGATGGCGGTCGAAGCGCACAGGATTTATCTTGAACAAAAAGGTCTAAAGGATAAAGCTGAATCGTCATATGAATATTTGCGTCAGTCAGAGAAAAATTCCAGCCAGGCAGCGGGCTTGCATGCGTTATATAAGCTTCATTTCATAAAGAAGGTCGCAGCTGAAAGACGCAAGGAATCAGAACCGTTTGACATTGAGGAATCCAGGAAGGTTTTCGAAACGTTGGTACCTTATGAAGAGCGGGACCGAATCGCCAATTGGGAACATATCCGCTGGCAGGCTTATATGCGGACCGAGGGATTTGTGCATGCTCCGTATGAAAAGACGAAGGAGCTCTATGATTCTCTGTATAAAGGTGATCCGGAAAAAGCCGCAGCTGAGACCCGTGCCGAACTTCGGAAAGCCCGCATCCATCCCACTATCGGCGACAATGAAATCCATCTGAAGAAAGTCAGCACCCTGCTCGGTGATCCGGATGATCCAGAGTTCTATCACAAGAACGATCTGCAATTTGTCAAATCTATTCCCAATCTCATCAGCGCATACTATCGCATTGTTCCTGCCGCCGTTGAGCATCACGAGTCCTGAAGGAGGTTTCTACGATGAAAACCGTACAACCAAAAGTCTTTGATATCACCCAACGTCGTCCCGAAGTCCTCCTGGTCGGCAACGGTCTCAATCGCTGCATGGGAGATACCATCACCTGGCTGAACGCGATTTTACGCCTGACAAAAGATGACGGGGTTTTGGATTCGGATAAGGATATGAACTATTCCATCCGGGCAACAGTCACAGCTGATGGTATTGAAGTGAAACGATGGATCCGTTATCAAAAACTGTTCGGTCAGGATTTCCAATATATGGACGGCTGGTTGCAGAATTGGTGAAACGGAATACGGAAACACTTGATCGGCAAGAGATTCGGTTTGAATCCTGGATGGATTATTTCCTGTATGGAAGAAATAAAGAAAAGGGGTAACGCTGCTGCAATATTCATTTCGAAAGACAATCTCATTGAACCACCTGATTTTTATTATGGAAGAGTGTTAGCAATTGACACCGATACAGTGTCGCTTTATGATGCACATAATAAAAAAATGAAAGTCTTATTCGGGAGTTGTCTGAGTACAAATATTGACCCTGTCAAATGTCACGGTATTTTTCACCTGATTT
>CAYWGX010000211.1:0-4993 GCA_964457635.1 uncultured Leptolinea sp. | reverse complement strand
CATCCAGCGGCCCGACCTGCTTCCACAGGTCTGCCCGCCAGAAAGACGCCTGCTGGGGGATGTGGACATATCCCTCTGTCAGTTTTTTGTAGTCTGTCTGTTTTGCGTTAAAGCGGCCGATCACATTCCCTTTGGCGTCGATGAAGTCACTGTCGCCGTAAACCAGTCCGCATTCCGGATGTGCTGTCAGATATGCCACGGCTTCCCGCACGGCATGCGGATAAAGCACGTCATCCGAATTCAGCCAGGCTAATATTTCCCCATGGGACCGGGCGAAGCCTTTGTTGATGGCATCGGTCTGGCCCTTGTCCTTTTCCGATTCCCAATAAGCCAGACGGTCCGCGTAGCGCTTTATGATCTCCGCGCTGCCGTCGTTTGAACCGCCGTCCATGACGATATATTCGATGTTGGGATAATCCTGCTCCAGCACCGATCGGATCGTTGTTTCCAGATAGGGAGCCTGATTAAAGGAGGGTGTGACAATGGTTACCAGAGGCTGATCCTTCATTCTTCACCATTCATTCTTCAGCATTCGCTGTATTGAGCTCGTAGATGATGTAATCCGCTTCCTGACGATAGACACTGGCCGTATCATTCAGATACTGCTGGAGGCGGGGTTGTTCGTAGAATTTCTTAAGGTTCGTCACAACCAGGTACTTATAGTTCCAGAAAGTTGTGTTAAGCTTGATCAGCGCGTCAAGATCGTCCAGCGTTTCGACCGAGGTGTCCCAGATCCCTGGATTGTGAAGTCCCCAATAGGTCATTCCGCCGCCATAATCATCCATGATGCCGATGGTGCTGATGCGGTCCGGATATGGTTCCAGTTCATCCATCCATTCTGCCCAGCGCTGCGGCCAGACACGGTAATCTGTGCGGTGGAGCGTCATGATGCTGTCAGCTGCCCACCATCCACATAGCAGGATCCCACAGAGCACCGCAAAAACAGGAACAAAGCGGCTCTGTTTTCGTGCTGCTTTCATTATAGCACGGGCAGCGGTTTTCACAAGGGATGCAAGTCCGACTGCAGCAAAGGGAAAAATCAGCAGCTGATAGTAATTATGTGTTCCGATATGATGAGGCAGGCAGAGGCCGTATAGAATATAACCTGCAAAATAAGCCAGCCAGGAGACTCGGGAGTTTTTCTCTCGAATCATCAGGATACCTAAGATCGAGCAGAAGAAGAGCGGGATCGTGAACACCTGATCGATCATGCGCATCCAGCGGACATAAAAGGAGGGACTGACCAGTTCCGAGAGGAAAAAGCGGCCCTGATATTGCTGAACCAGAAAACCCTTGACGAAATATCCCCAATAATTATAAGCAAGCATCGGTGCCAGAGCAAGAAAAGCAGCCAGCCAGCCCCGCCAGTTTTTAATGGTTTTCTTTAAGGTATTTGAAGAAATCAATCCGGCAGCGATAGCAGGTCCGAGCGGAAATGCAGCTACCTGTTTCACCAGGATGCAGGTTCCTGAACAGAATCCCACTGCAAGAGTCAGGGGTAAAGATTTCGGATCGTCTGTCCAGTGCTTCAAAAAATACATGGTCCAGATGAGCAGGCAGACTACAATGATATCCGGCTGAAAAGAGCGGGATGCAATCACCCCATAAGGGAAAAACAGGTACCAGCCCAATGCTCCGAACATTCCGGCTGTTCCCAATAATTCATCTGTCAACAGTGCCAGACCAATACTGCCGATGATCCAGAACAGGATCGATGTTGCCCGCGGGATACGCAGGTCCACTGTATCAAATATGCGGTACAGTGCGGCAGTCAGCTTTTCGTAGATCGGAGGTTCGATCCATGGCTCCAGTGTGCCGAGTATCATGGCTTCCCGGTTGTATTCCGGACTTTGATCTTTCAGATATCCGGAATTCTTAAGAAAAAATCCTCGTGCCATCAGGGCGGAGTGCATCTGTCGTGCCGGGTGGAAATCCAGCGGAGGGTCATCAAAATCCACGAATCTTAAAGCAATACCAGCTATAAATATTAATATTATTAAAAATAATTTTACCTTTTTATTCATCTGTATTCAAAAAAAATTTTTCAAAGTATAAAATAACTTAAATTTTATTAAGATAATTATTATAATTCTTAAGATTTTCAAGCCTTTTTGCAAGGCGATTTTGAAACATCTTTTCAGCCGCTTTCGGGCTGATTCTCATCAGAGCAGTCAGCGCCAGACGATTTTTATCTTCCAGAACCCGCTGCGGAAAGAGACGAAAGGCCTTTGCATAGGCTTTCAGGCTTTTTTCCGGCATTCCGCCATCGGAAAGATAGTGTGCATCGAGCCAGGCTGCCCCGCCTCTGATCTGTTTTTCAATTGGTTTTGCCCTGTCTGCGGTCAGCGGATCAGTCAGCATCCAGTTTGCGAGACGATAGGCCTCTTTCCCGAAATCCTCTGTATGGGCACGGTTCTTGGCTGCGGAATGAAACCGGGCAGCTGCCAGTGGTTCCGGCAGATAGACAAATTTTCCTCTTGAGATCATGCGCAGCCAGAGATGATGATCCAGCATATAGTGATAACTCAGGTCCAGTCCTCCTGCCTTTTCCCATGCGGAGCGGCGGAAGAATACACCGGGCTGTGAGATCACCCGAAAGGTCATCAGATCCTCTGCGCTGTGTTGATCAAAACGCATGACATTGATCATTTTCCCGTCACCATCGATGGAAATTACATCACCGTAGACTGCGTCCACGTCGGGGTGGGAGGAAAGGTAATCCAGAGCCTTTTGTAAGGCACCGGGAAGATAAAGATCATCCGAGTTCAGCCAGCCGATCACATCACCGGTCGTTCGGGCAGCACCTTTGTTCACCGCATCCGCCTGTCCCCGGTCTTTTTCAGAGACCCAGTTGTTCAGCCTGTTCTCGTAAGATCTGATCAACTCCACTGATCCGTCTGTCGACCCGCCGTCGATCACCACATATTCCATATCCGGGATATTCTGCGACAGCACGGAATCCATCGTCTGTTTCAGATATGCAGCCTGATTAAATGATGGTGTGATGACGGAAATAGAGAGATCAAAACAGCGAGTCATAACTTACTTTTGGATAAACCTGTAATTTGCCGCCAATCGTTGCATCCAAAATTTCCCGTCCATCTTCTTTATACGCTTCCCGGGCCATGATGTAAGCCCGTTCGGAAGTGTCCAGATCCGGCAGCTGCCAGCGGAATCCCTTGCCGAAGTATCCGGCATTGAAATGGTTCGGATCGTCACCCTGGGAGACAACCGTCTCATTGGGTTTCCCTTTGGTGGCAAAGCTGTGATCGACACCGATCAAAATCACCTGACGGAAGCCGAGAAAATAAGCCGTTTGAAGCGCCATATAGGTCACTGTGGCGCCTTCCCACATGCGTTTGCGGATATCTTTGGCAAAGGTCGGACCGGTATAAGTCCCGTAAAGATAATAAAGATTCTCCGAAGGACGGACCCATTGTTTGTGCCGCAGGGAGACAAAGCGCGGCATGGTGAGTTTTTCGATATCCTCATGGGTCTGCTCCGCCACCAGATCATTCACGCAGAGATAATAGCTGGTTTGAAAACCCATTTCCGGAAAAGCCAGATAGATACGGTTCAGTCCGAAGGTATATTCATTCCGCAGCTTTGTCAAATCGGTCTGTTTGAGACTGGGGCCGTTGCCGATGATGAAGCAGCGTTCTCCATTATGTTTATCTTTCAGCGCTCCCAGTCGTTCGATGGTATCCCTGCGTTCCGGACTCCAGTATGCATCCGGGATATCCTTCAGCCGCTTTACACCGTCAACAATATTACGGGCAGAATTCAAAACCGGTTCCGGCAGAAAAATTTTTATTCTTTCTTTCAGCATTATATTTGAAATCCTTCAATTATCAAGTGTCATTATTGACAGTCCTGCTGACTGAATTATGAGTCAAAAATATCCATAGACATTGATCCGGCACGGAGCATTTTCCCTTATCAAATGATAACCGGAATCGGTCACTTGTAATTAATAGCTCTTCCTGATTTCATCCAGATCATCGTGGGGGATGCCCAGCCCGATCAGCAGATTTCGGATCGTGTTCCAGTGGACCCGTTCGCAGGCGACCGGGCTGTAATTGCAGTTATGCGGTGCGATCAGCACATTCGGCATGGAACGCAGCGGAGAATCCATCGGAAGCGGTTCAGTCTCAAAGACATCCATGGCAGCTCCGGCGATCTTTCCGGCAGCCAGTGCCTCAGCCAGTGCCTTTTCATCGATCACCGGTCCGCGGGACGTGTTGATAAGCACTGCGGTAGGTTTCATCATGGCCAGGGTCTTTTCGTTGATTAGGTGACGGGAGGTCGGGTTCAGGTCCGTGTGACAGGTCACAAAGTCGGATTCATTCAGCAGCTGCTCGAGCGGGACCTGTTCGATGTGATTTTCGATGAGAAAATCCGGCTTGACCGGGACGATATCATTCACCAAAATCCGGGTACCGAACGGACGGATGCGGCGGGCAACTGCCTGACCGATGTTGCCGCAGCCGATGATGCCGACGGTGGTTTCAGACAGCGTTGTGATGGCCGGTTTGTCCCATTTTCCCTCATGCATGGTGCGGTCCATAAAAGGCAGTGAGCGGGCGAAGCTCAGCATATAACCGATGGCGGTTTCCGAAACCGGGATGGTGAAAGCGTTGAGGGTGTTGCCGATCATCACGCCATATTGTTTGCAGGCTTCTTTGTCAATGGCATCAATGCCGGTGCCCCATTTTGAGACGACTTTCAGCCGAGGGGAACATGCTGCAATCACCCGGGCGCTGTATTCATCGTCACCGCAGATGGTGCCATCGAACTGCCCGGCATATTTGAGAATATCCTCTTCCAAAAGCTTCTGTTTTACTTCCGGGACGATCATTTCGATCCCGTAATGGCCTTCAAGCACCTTGCGGAAGCGTTCAACGGACGTCATCATATAAGGCGCGGAAAAAATTATCGTCTTTTTCATATATATATCCTCTTCTGTAATGGAAGTCAGACTTGAAAAATCATC
>CAYWGX010000210.1:0-4994 GCA_964457635.1 uncultured Leptolinea sp. | reverse complement strand
GACCGGCTTCCGTGGTGTTCAGGTGGTTGTGACCGGTGAGGACGGTGAAGCCTTCGCCCGGATTTGCGGAGCCTTCCAGCATGCCGGCCGCATTGCCGAGCCATTCCACCGGGTACTGCCCGTCGGTATACGGCACAGTCACGATGTCCGTCATCACATCCAGGGTCGGGATCTGCAGCGTCAAACCGGAGGGAGCATAGCTCACGCTCAGCGGCTTTTCGCTTAGCACGGTCGGCCGCAGGGCGGAGAATCCGGTCTTCGGCAGCTCCTCCAGGGGGAAGAACTGAGGGAACGGATGATCACCGCCGGTTTTGGTATTTGTTATGGTAAAGATCTTCGTTGTTTCATCATAAATAACGGACATTTGATATCCCCGCATGGTCTCTTTTGCGGACCAGTGGGTCTCCTCATCACCCTGACGCTTCGGCAAATGATCGATGGTGATCTTCCATGTGTCCGAATCAGACCCCGCAAAGGTCACCTCTACCTTCGGATGTGCGGTGATTCCCCACACATGGTCGGATTTCTGAATGAAATCTCCGTGATCATAGAACTCCCCGTTATTATAAAGTTCCAGACTGTTCAGGAATTCTTTTTCACCCGGACGGTTCGAATCATTATGGTCATCCCAGTATTTGATGATCGTGACAGACATCTCATTCAGTGAATTCGTGACTGCATACGGATAAGTATCCGTATCCTTATTTAAGGCTTCAAGTCCATCGACCGGGACATCGAGCGGGGTATATCCGCCCCAATGCCCTTCCTTGAGCCGCCAGTCGATCGGCTGATGTGTAGCAATATCATTTTTCGGCAGACCGGCACAGCTTACGATCCAGGTATTATTGGCATCATCCCTTTCCACAGTGATTTCATACTTTTCACCCGCAGAATCGGTTCCGGTAAAGGAAGTCCCCGAACCCTCAACTGTCAGTTCGTGACGTTCCTGCCCGGCATAGAGATGGATCGATCTCAGGAAGGCCAGCATCTCATCGTCAGTATCCGGCCGGGTATTGTATTTATTGTCCTCATCATCCCAGGTCTTTGTGACAGACAGCGTAACGGTCTCCGGTTTTTTCTGGTATGAATTTGTGATCGATGTCTGTCTGGAAGAGATTTGGTTATAAGACACACTGTAATTGGGAACGGATACTTCCAGTACTGAATAGTTAATTGGAGTTGAGTTGTTATTTTCATACTTAGTCAGATTGTTAAATTCGCATTTCCAATTGTTTTCCGCCTTCAGCTCATACTTTTGATCTGTTTCTACACCATTTTTATATAATTTAACAGTGACAGATTCCGGACGGCTGTTGTCACGGTTATGCCCATCATTTTCCCAGCGTTTGAACACCTCCAGTGAGGTATACTCGGGAGCATAGGTATTGGTTATATTGTATTGCCTACCAACTGTTTCCCTCTCACTGAGATAATTATTGAGAGAAGCGTCATCATGGGATTCATGGACTTCGTATGTGATCGGTGTTCCGTCTGCTTCATAAAGCGGAAGATTTTCAAAAGTCCATCTTCCGGGGTTATCAGCAGTAACTATAATATTTTTCTCGTAGTCGTCTTTCAAACAGTCACTGCCATCCTTTGTGACCTTATGCAGATGAACTTTAAACGATTCCGGTCTTGTAGTATGTTCATCACTTTTCCAAGTCTTCTCCCCGCTGATTTCTGTCAGGTTCCATGCATTTGTAAACGTATAGGTGTTTTCAGAGTTTTGACTATTAAGATTGATATAGCTCGAATTTTCGGGTATATTCTCCTGTATATCCCAGTCCACAGATTCCCAGTTTTTGTTCTCGTTCTGCTCATATGCCTTCAAACCGTAAATCGTGATTTTCCAATTTCTGCCCGGATCCTCGGAAACTCTGATCATCAGAGAAGGCTCAGTCTCAAGCGCTGCTGGATTTTCAGTTTGGTAATAACAGACTTCCGGAGAATTCTGAGACGCCCGGGAATCGCAATAGAATTTGGTGATCTCATTTGAGCTGCCGAGGGTAAAGACCTCACCCGATCTTGTCAGTTTCAGCCAATTCGCCAGGTAATCATGTACCGCCGGTCGATTTTCTGTCTTGTCACCCTGCCAGATTTTTGTTATGTTGAGCCGCTGTGATGTGCGGATGGTCAGCTTTCCGTTATTGCCGATGGCGCCGCCGTTGCCTTTTTCATATTGTTCGTAATTGTTATTCATATCAGCGTTGGCTTTATTCCCTTCAAACAAAACTTTATGTTTTGTTTTATCCATAGAAGAGGAATCACCATTAAACCCATAAAAGGCGCCATGACATGTACCATTACAATCTTTATGCGTATAATTAATACCATTTGTCAGGATCGACCATTCATGACTTCCGCCAAGATGTGTTTCATCCCGAATCGATGAAGGGTGAACTTCATCATTGTATGCCATCACATAGATATCCATCTTATCAGTGTGATTACCATAATCATCCGCATATTGTTTGGTTGCCCTCGGATTTTCGGCAGTATTACCGAAAATTGCCGCGCCGGCAGGGATGTTCACATTGTTGGACCCCCACATACAGGAGGCGATCGCACCGCCGGCATTTGCAGCCGTATTGTTCACAAAGGTCGCGTCTTCCATGGTTAATTCCGCGTCCGAGTTGATAACGATCGCACCACCGGCAACATTATATCTGTCGTTCGCCGAGACTATATTGTTCGTAAACTCCGCGAGATGGATCACCGCATGCACATGGATGATCATATCCGGATCTTTTGCATGATCGACAACTTTGTCTCCCAAACCGCTGTACCCGAGGGATATGGCACCGGCCTGGAAGGTCGCACTGTTGTACGCGAATTTCGCGTTATTGACCGTCAGTGTCATTTCCTTGATTCCAGATTCATTGCAGGCATTGTCACTGCAATTAACCTCCACAGCGATCGCACCACCCCTGGTCGCAAAAATTCTGCCATCGTTGTATTTCTTTGTGTTCGTTACGCTGTTGCCGGTAAAAATCACTTTACCTTCATCACTGGCAGAATTATACAAAGCATCCGGGTCATTGTTATAAATACCCAGTGTCAATGTACCGCCATTCTGAAGGATCGCGCCGCCATAATTTACAGCGGTATTGTTTATAAATTCAGCTTCTTCGATGATGATATTGGCGTTCCGCGCATTGATCGCTCCGCCGCCGCTGCCATCCGTTGGATCGTTCAGATCTTCAGTCGACTTATTGTTTGTAAATTTCGTACCGCCCGTTATCGTCAGCTTTCCGCCGCTTTCCATCAAAATTGCACCGCCCTTAAGGGCACTGTTATTGATGAACTCACCGCCGCTGATGGTCACTGTACCGCCGTCATTGTTGATGGCACCGTTTTTTCCGTCTTTAAATGTACAATTCTTTAAATTCAGTGTCCCGCCTTCTACTCTAAAGCCACGCCATTGACTGTTGAGAATAAATGTACAATTTTCTATCGTCACGTTCTGCTCAGCAGTTATCTTGATTTGTCCATTAATGCTGAACGTGACAGTATCTCCATTTTTAAACTGAGGAGCAGAGACATCATAATAGTCAGATGTTGTAATCGTTCTCTCTTCCGCAAACGCCGGAAGAGCATAGAGTCCTGCCATCAGCAGCAGAAGCATAAGCCGGATCAAAATGGCAGAGACTGCCGAAAGTTTATTGTTTTCCCCCATAAAAACCCCCTCAAAATATGGTTATCAGAAATGCCGGGATACCCATTACCCCAAACCGGAACAATATCCCGGGATTTCCGGAATTACACAACATCTTCTCATAAATATTGCAAATTCCGTACCAAAGACTAAAGGATTATTAGATTATTTCGATTTTACGGTAACCATTCAGAGGGAACATCAGTGCTTCCCCGGATGTTTTCGTCTCATCCCATGAGCTCAGGCGTAATCGGTGATCGCTTCCGGGATGTGGGCAATCAGGTCGCCGGCCATCACGGAATAGGCATTGCCGAATTCAGCCGCGGCCAGCAGCCCCGCCCGGGCATGGATCTCCCCGCCCAGCCAGGCCGCGTCAAAGGCCGGCTTCCCCTGGGCAGCGAACCCGGCAATAATGCCCGCCAGCACATCGCCGCTGCCGGCTACCGAAAGCGCAGAGGTCGCGTAGGGCAGGATCACATAATAGCCTTCGGGGGAGGCGATCACGGTATTGGCCCCTTTGAGCAGCACCACCTGCTGCCACTCGGAGGCCCTGGCAAGCGCCAGCTGCGCCCGGTCCGCCTGCACATCCGCGACACTCAGTCCGCAGAGACGGGCCATTTCCCCGGGATGGGGCGTCAGCACACAGTTCTGCGGGATATATTCATACCAATGAGGGTCCCGGGAGAGCAGATTCAGCGCGTCCGCATCTAAAATCATGAGGCTGCTGAACATGGAAGCGCTGCCAATAAGCGAGGGCAGTTTTTCGGCGGTTTGCGGTTCGGTTCCGAGCCCCGGTCCGATGACGGTGACAGTGTTCTTCCGATCCGGGACCATGCCGGCCTCAAAGGCCCGGCAGTTCCAGATCGCCTCGCTGAACCCGGCTGCCCCGCAGTTCCGGACCACCTCCGGCACCACCAGCTCCACCAGTCCGCAGCCGGCCCGGTAGGCCGCTTTTCCGCACAGGACCGGCGCCCCGGGATAGTTTTCACAGCCGCCGACGACCGTCACGCAGCCGAAGCTGCCTTTGTTCCCATCCTCCGCCCGCTCCGGCAGGCTGATCAATCTGCGAATTTCCGGCATCTCTACTTCCTTTTATTATCACTTATACAAAGATTACTATATTCGGCACAATGTACTTCATCATCCGCCAAATGGCCTTGTGAATTTCTTTTCCATTGTATAGGGTATTTTATCATCATATATTCTCAGATAATCACAATACTTTGTATCAACCGTATAAAAGGAAAATGACATATATGTACTCCATAAAAAGATGACCGGAGTGACCCGGTCATTACTTTTTCAGCTCCCACTATCTGGTAGGGTTCACCGCTTTTTT
>CAYWGX010000209.1:0-5009 GCA_964457635.1 uncultured Leptolinea sp. | reverse complement strand
CCGTTTTGAGGCAGACCGGTTTGATATTTTCTGCGTACCGCAGGATAACTATCAGGATGTATTCAACCGTTTTCAGGTCAAGCTGAATGACCTTTCGAAAAAAGCCAGCATCCGGCTGCGGATGGGCATCATGCCCTGGGAAGAAGGTGTGGAACCGATACAATTATTTGACCGGGCACGAACTGCCTGCAATATGACCCGGGGCAGCTACCGCAAACGCCTGATGGTCTTTGACGAGAACATGCGCAAACGGGAGATCATGACCCAGAAACTTCTCAACGACTTGAGACGGGCGGTGGAGGAGCACGAGTTCATCGTTTATTTCCAGCCGAAATACGACATCCAGTGCGAGCCCCCGAAATTACACAGCGCTGAAGCGCTGATCCGCTGGAATCATCCTGAGCTGGGCATGATCCCGCCGGATGAATTCATTCCGCTGTTTGAGAAAAACGGGCAAATCGGTATCGTGGACAATTATGTCTGGGCGGAAACCGCCCGGCAGATCGCCAAATGGCGGGACCGATATGACGTGATCGTGCCGGTTTCCGTCAATCTCTCCCGCGTGGACGTCTTTGACCCGGTGCTGGAGCCCACCCTGGATGAACTGCTCAAGGAAAACGGGCTGGACCAAAGCTCTTTCAAGCTGGAGGTAACGGAATCGGCTTATGTGGAAGATGCCCAGCAGGTGATCCGCGTTATCCGCAGGCTGCGGGACAAGGGTTTTGAGATCGAAATGGACGACTTTGGTTCCGGCTACTCCTCCCTCAACATGCTCTCCGCCATGCCCATTGATGTGTTGAAGATGGACCGGGCCTTCATCCAGAACATCGAACACAGCCGCAGAGATCTGCAGCTGGTGGAACTGATTCTGGATATCGCCGGCTCGCTGAAAGTGCCGGTGATCGCGGAAGGCGTGGAAACCGAAAGGCAGATGCTGCTGCTCAAGGATCTGGGCTGCGCGATGGTGCAGGGCTTCTATTTTTCCAAACCGCTGCCGCCGGAAGAATTTGAGCAGATCATCCTGAAGGAAAAGGGTAATTGATAACAGTTCAGTACCCGGCCAGGGACTGTACCCGGCGGCTCAGTATTGAGCCGGAGGGAACTGTCCCTTCTGAATAGATACAATAAAAGATAAATTTCACAAAAATCCATGACAAATATACTCAAAATTGGATTTTTGCCCAAAACAGGCAATTTCTTACGGTTTTATAATAGAATTTGTCAACAAATGGTTTGACAATTGCGGAAAGATTCAATACAATAAAGATAAGGAGTAGAAAGGAACCGATGAAAGACCACTCATCCAAAGAAGAAGGTGCCGGACTGATCGAGTACGCGCTGATCCTGATCCTGGTAGGTATCATCATTTTCGTCCTGGTCACACTGCTTGGGCCCGCCATCTCCAAGTTCATCTCCGACCTGATGGCCTCTGTGTGAGGACCCCATGAACATCCGGGGGATCTTCGGAAGTGTTCTTGATTGGGTCTATCCTCCCGTCTGCGTCAGCTGTGGTGAACCCGGTGCCCTGCTCTGTAAAGAATGCCGCTCCCAACTTCCGGAAGTCGGCAGCCATTTCTGCAGTGTTTGCGGAAAACCTCTGAAAAAAGGGCATTTTTGCCGGCTCTGCGGAAGATCGGATTTCCGTTTCCGGGCCGCCCGGGCGCCCTACCTCTATGAGGGACCGGTTTCGGCGATGATCAAAAAGCTGAAATTCAGCGGGATCAGGGGAGTCGCACTGATCCTCTCCGGTCTGCTGACGGATTACTGGAAATGTCTCGGCTGGAACGATATTGATTTGATCGTCCCGGTACCGCTTTCCCGAAAACGACAGGCAGAACGGGGATTCAATCAATCCGAGCTGATCGCCCGGCATTTCAGCAAAGCCACGGGGATTCCCTGCAAAGGAGGGGCTCTGATGAAACAGCGGGACACGCAGCAGCAGGTGGGACTTCATGCAGATGAGCGGCGCCAAAACCTCAGCGGGTCCTTTGCAGCGGAAAAATGTTTTATTAAAGATAAGCGGATCCTTTTACTTGACGACGTTATGACCACCGGCTCCACTTTCGCGGAATGTTCCGCGGTGCTGCTGGATGCCGGTGCGAAATCCGTGAATTGCCTGAGTGCAGCAACCACAACGGAAAATCACGGAAAACAAAAAATGCCGGATGCGCTCTGATGCGCAGGCATGAAAAATTGAATTGGAGGAAATGATGGAAGACAAAATCGCAATTTACAGCAAAAACTTGGAAATTTCAGACCGAACTCACGACTATGTCGTCAACAAGATCGGTAAGGTAGACCGTTTCCTTTCGGATATCGATGAAATTCGCGTTGACCTCTCCCATATGAAGAATGCCCGCAATGCGGCTGACCGCTATTCATCCCAGATCACAATCCGCGGGAAGGGGTTTATCCTGCGGACGGAAGAAAAGGCCGACGACCTTTCCGTTGCTATTGACGCGTCCATGGACAAGATGATGCGCCAGATCGAACGCTTCAAGGGCAAGCGGGCCCGCGGCCGTGGTGACGGCAAGTCCGTTGCCGAAACTTTGCCGGCCGAAATGGATCACAGCATCGACCTGGAGAAGGAAGAAGCGCCCCGCATCACCCGTCACAAGAAGTTCGCGGTGCTGCCGATGAGCGAAGAAGAAGCGATCGAACAGATGCAGCTCACCGCCCACGACGACTTCTTTGTCTTCTACAATGCCGACAAGGCCGCCATCAACATCCTCTACAAACGCTCCGATGACACCTATGGCGTGATCGAGCCGGAAATCGCATAAGAGACGCAAGACAAAAGATGTCAGACGTTAGATGTTAGACGTAAGACGTTAGATGTCAGACGTTAGATTGCAGACAGACAGTTTTCAGCCGGTGCGGGACTTCCCGCACCGGTTGTGTTGTATAATAATAACATTATGAATTTTATAGATTTATTGAACACAGCTCGTTCTTCGGGAAAAGCCTTTGCGGTGGCTGTCGTTGCTGAGACAGAAGGCACCACACCGCGCCATCCCGGAACCAAGATGATCATCTATGAAGATGGGACCACAGCCGGAACCATCGGCGGGGGCGAGATCGAACGCTGCGTGATCCGGGACGCCCAAGCTTGTCTCACATCCCGCACTCCTCTGCTCAAAACCTATCCTGTGATCCAGACAGGCGGACACCAATCCGGCAGTGAAACGATTTACATCGAACCCTCCTTCCCGGCCGCCCATCTGATCCTCTGCGGGGCAGGACACGTGGCAGGCAAGCTCATCCCGCTGGCAAAGAGTGTAGGGTTCCGCGTGACCGTTATCGACATCCGGGATGAAGCCATGGTCCGGGAACGGGCGGGGAGCGCAGATGCATTCATCCTTGCCTCTGACTGGAAAGAGGGAATCGCCCGCATCCCGGAAAGCAGCGGCCTCTATTTCATCGCCTGCTCCTTCAATTTTGACCAGGACGAGGAGATCCTTTATCACCTCGTCCGCAGGAAAAACGCATATATCGGCATGCTCGCCAGCCGCTTCAAGAAAGAAACGATTTATAATCATCTGCGGGAACGAGGGGTGCCGGAGGAACTGCTCCTGCCTGTTCACGCACCCATCGGACTGGAGATCGGCGCAGAGACCCCGGAGGAGATCGCGCTCTCCATTGCCGCGGAACTAATCAAAATAAGAAATAAGGTGTCTATTCAGAAGGGACAGTCCCCTATGGCTCAATACTGAGCCGCCGGGTACAGTCCCTGACCGGGTGCTGAATAGTTACGAAATAAGAAATAAGAAAAAACGGAGTTATCTCATGAAAAGATTTATGTTGTTTCTTCTCACTGCTGTCATTTTCTGTTCGAATGCCGGTGCCGTGTTCGCTGATGAACTGGAAGTTTATTTCAACGATCCATACAAGAATTCAAAGGACCGCACCATCCAAAACATGATCCTCAAGGATATCAAAGGCGCAAAAAAGACCATCGACCTTGCGACCTATAACTATACCGACACCAAAACGGCAGAAGCGCTGATCGATGCGGTCCACCGGGGCGTGAAGGTCCGCATGGTCGTGGATGAGGATAATTACAACAAAAAGGTCGTCGATGACCTGCGTTCCGGCGGAGTGAGCGTCATCAGCGCCCAGTCCAACGGGCTGATGCATGCCAAATATATCATCATCGATGGAGCAGTCGTCATCTCCGGCTCCGCCAACATGACGCTGGCCTCTTTTTCTTACGACAACAACTTCATGATCCGGCTGGAATCGGAAGAGGCAGCCAAAGTTTTTACTGACGAATTCGAAGAGATGTATCTCGACCTGATCTTCGGGGAAAACAGCCCGAAGACCAAACCGGCCTCCGTCATCAAGCTGAAGGACGGCACCAGCGTTTACATCCGCTTTTCCCCGGATGACGGCATCGATGACATGATCGAAAGCCTGATCTCCGCTGCCAATGACAGCGTCTACATGCTGGCTTACTCCTTCGCCTCCCGGGACATCGCGGAACGTCTGGAAGCCGCCGATGATGAAGGGCTGGACGTGATCGTGATTTGTGAAGACGGCAAAGCCTACACCGATGGGGGCGGACAGTGCGGACCGCTCTCCGAAGCCGGCGTAGCAGTCTACGTGGACGGTTATCCGGACACCCTGATGCACGAAAAGGTCATCATCCTCGACAACTCCGTCGTCATCGCCGGGTCCTATAACTTCACGCGCTCCGCGGACAAACGCAACGATGAACAGGTGCTGGTGATCCAGAGCCGGGATGTGGCCAATCAGTTTCTGGCGGAATTTGACAAGATTCTGGAGGAAGCGAGATAGGAGATAGGAGGATTATGAAGAAGGGATGGATCATACTCATCAATGTGGTGCTGATCGCGGGAATTTTTCTTTACGTCATCTCCTACTCCCGCAGCCAGCAGGAAAAAGTGCTGCATAATGAGATCGAGGAATTCCAGAGCCTGACGGTCGCCATGGAAAAGGTCACCGCCAATTACATGGAGACCGAACAGGGGATCTGCGACGCCTGGGCC
>CAYWGX010000208.1:0-5018 GCA_964457635.1 uncultured Leptolinea sp. | reverse complement strand
GACGCAGCATAAAAAAGAAGGTGTGGCAGAGGACACGGAATGTCCCCTGCCACACCTTTATATATTTAAACCGATACTCAGATCTTTCCCAGCGCTTTCAGCAGCTTTTCCGGGTTCATCGGCCAGGAGCGCAGCCAGACACCGCAGGCGTCGTGGATTGCCATGCCGATGGCCGGTGCGGCACCGTTGCAGGCAATCTCCGAGATGGATTTTGCCCCGTACGGGCCGTCCTTATCGTCCACGTCGATCAGCACGGATTTGAAGACATCCGGGGCTTCGCTGATCATCGGCACGCCGTAATCGGTGAGGTTAGCATTGATGCAGCGCCCGTCCTTGTCCAGGATCATGTTCTCATAAAGGCTGTGCCCGATGGACTTCATCACGGCACCGTACATCTGGCAGAGAGCAATCTCCGGATTGATGGGAGTGCCGGCATCCTGCAGGGCAAAGAATTTCTGGAGCTTGATCTCGCCGGTCTTCACATTCACAGCCACCTGGGCAAAATGCGCGCCATAGGGTACAGAGGAGGCGGCAGTGACGAAGCTGCCGTGGGCGATCATCTGTCCCCGGCCGTTTCCGCTGATAGCAGTGTGGGAAAGCTCACCATAGCTCAGGGATTTGCCGGTCTTCTTTGACCAAACTTCACCCGGGGCCCGCACATCCAGATCATTGACGTCTTCCTCCATCTGGAGAGCAGCTTCGGCAAGGATCTTTTCCTTG
This sequence comes from uncultured Leptolinea sp., assembly GCA_964457635.1. Taxonomy (GTDB): domain Bacteria; phylum Chloroflexota; class Anaerolineae; order Anaerolineales; family Anaerolineaceae; genus Flexilinea. The sequence continues at coordinate 4,298 of CAYWGX010000208.1, read as the reverse complement.
AGCTTTTTGGTGGCAACCAGCGAGGCATTGCCGCTGAAGAAAGTGCCGGAAGAAGCGTAAGCACCGGTGTCGAAGGCGCAGGAGTCGGTATCTCCGGAGACCACACTGACCCGGTCCATCGGGACCTTCAGCACTTCACAGACGATTTTGGCAGAAATGGTGTCCAGACCGGTGCCCAGGTCAGCTCCGCCGCTGTTGAGGATGACGGTACCGTCCGTCTCCAGTTTGGCGATGGCTTCCGCATGATCCAGACCCGGCAGACCGCTTCCCTGCATGATCATGGCAAAGCCCTTGCCGATCTTCCAGTCGGGATCGCCGGACTCTTCCTTCTTTCCCCATTCGATCATCTCACAGCCCTTTTCGATGGCTTCATCCAGACCGCAGGAACCAACCGGGACCACGTTGCCTTCACGGCCCTCACCCAGCCCCTTGAGGATTTCGAGCATGTAGCCTTCTTCGACCCGGTTCTTCATGATCATATCCTTGAAGTCGATGCCGAGTTCGTCCGCCAGCTCTGCCATGGCCATCATGATACCGTAGCTGCCCTTCGGGGTGCCGTAGCCCTGGTAAGCGCCGGCAGGCGGGGTGTTGGTGTAAAAAACCTTCAGGTCATAGCCCATGTTGTCCACCTTGAAGAGCGGCAGGGTCTTCGAGCAGGAGTTCATCGGGACGGTAAGGCAGTGGTTGCCGTAAGGTCCGGTGTTGGCGCAGACTTCCATGAAGATTGCGGTGATGGTGCCGTCCTTCTTCCCGCCCATCTTGACGCGCACGCGCATGGGATGGCGGGTAGAGTTGGCGATGAATTCTTCCTCGCGCGTGTTGCGGTAATAAACCGGTTTGCCGGTGATCCAGGCAGCATAGCCGGTGAGATCTTCCACCAGGATGTCCTGTTTGGAGCCGTACCCGCCGCCCACACGTTCCTTGATGATGTGGATCTTGTTTTCCGGCAGGCCGGTGACCCAGCCGACGATGCGGCGGACATGATAAGGCACCTGAGTGGAGGCGTTGATCACCAGACGGCCGTTTTCCACATGCGCATAACACACGTGGGGTTCCAGCGGAGTGTGCTGGATCTGAGAGGTCTGATAGGTGCGGTCAACGATGGCATCGGCTTCGGCAAAACCCTTCTCCAGGTCGCCAATGTGGCCTTTGTTGGAAGCCGCGATGTTTTTGCGGATGTCCGCATGCAGCGGGAACTGGTAGATCACGTCACCTTCCCGGGAATCGCCGGCCTTTTTATTATATTCATCCAGGTCGGCAGGGGCGCCGGAGTTATAGCGGACCGGTCCGTTGTGAACCAGCGGAGCGCCTTCCGCCATGGCTTCTTCCACGGTGAAGACGGCTTCGGTCGGTTCATATTCGACTTTGATAAGGGAAGCGGCCTTGTCGGCGATCTCCGGTGTCCGGGCAACGATGCCCGCGACCCGGTCTCCCACATGACGGACCTTGCGGTTGAAAAGCCGTCGGTCATGGGGCGAGGGCTCCGGATTGCCCTGTCCGGCCTGCATGTAATAGGTATCCGGGCAGTTTTCCGCAGTGATGATAGCAGCGACACCATCCAGCTTTTCGGCTTCGGATGTATCGATGGATTTGATGTAGGCACTGGCAAAAGGCGAGCGCAGCACGTGCAGGCACCAGGCGTTTTCGGGGACTTTGTCCTCCACGAAGACCGGTTCGCCGGAGACCAGCGCGGCACCGTCGATTTTGCCGGTGGGTTTGCCGATGATATCCAGGTGCGGACGGAAGGAGGGTGCAATCTCGGATTGAAATGCTCCGGTATCCCGCAGTTCACAGGCCAGCTTTACGGCCAGGTAATAGTGCTCATAGCCCGCATCGCGGATAAAGATGCTGCTCATAGCATCCTTGACCTGTTCCCGGGTCGGGTTCGGATTGTCTTCCAGCAGTTTGGTGAGGATCAGTGCAGCCGCAGGAGCGTTATAGGCGCTCTGCACGATGCCGGCAGCAACCATGGCCTTTTGGACATAATTCAGTTCTCGGCCTTTCAACAGGGATTCTGCGGTGCGGATCTCCGCATTTTCCGCCTGATAGAGCAGGATCAGGTTGGCGTAGCGAAGCTTGCCGTTGAAAATGATGGTATCGGACCCGGCAAAACCTTCCGCATCGTCACTGTCTCGGACGGAATGATAACCGGCACGGAAAAGTGCATCGCGGAGCCGGTCAGTGGCCTGTCCCGCAAGAAAGACGGTCTCACCGTTGATTTTACATTTCCACTGTTCCATGTGTTACCTCCTCAAGCTGAATGCGGTTTTTGCAAGGTATTTTTTGTAGTCAGCGCTGCCGGTGATGTCGTCACAGTATGTAATTGTGTCGGCGATATCGGGACTGTTTCCATAGGCAAGGCCGCTGCCATGGACGCTCAGCGCGTAAATCTCACCGCTTTGGGCTGCGATCACAGCCGCATGGGAGCCGGCAGTGTTGCCAAAGCGCTTCACCCAGCCGCTGCGGTCCTTGTCGATCACCACAGCCATGATGAGCGCCTTGCAGCGGCTTTGCAGATATTCACCGACCGGTTTATCGTTCTCTCCGTGGGGCGTCATGCGGTGCAGGACCGCATCGGCTGCGATCAGGGCCGCGGCCAGATAGCTGTCATCCCGGCGCAGTCCGAGATTGCCGCCGATGGTGGCTGCATTCCGCCGGGCCTGGGATGCACAAAACAGCGCCGCTTCCCGGATGAATCCCGGAACAAGCTCACACTCGGCGATTTCCTGCAGCGTGCAGCGTGCTCCGATCCAAAGTTTGTCTCCCCTGATCTCGATTTTGTCCATGCCCAGTGCGTTGATATCGATGAGATCCTTTCCCTCGGCAGCGCCCCCCAGACGCAGGTCGTCTGTGCCGCCGGCAAGGTAGACCGCGGTATCTGCGTTTTCCTTACGGAGCATAACTGCCTCAAGCGGCGTTTGCGGATGGTAAATTTTCATGCTTCCGTCCTCCATAGATTGCTTTTTGCGGAAAAACACAGCATGGGGAAAGTCTTACAGTCCGGCTTCGCGGCAGCCTTCCCCGGTTGTGTTTGAAATCCTTTTCTTACATCTTCTATCATAGCAAAAATGAGCTGTTTTGTAAAGATGATGTTCATAAGATGTTTCTTAAAGGGTAATTGACAAATGATACTATTTAAAAAATGAGTATGTATGACATTAGCCCCATAAGAATTCCATTACCTCAACAACAGGAATTCTGAATACGGAAAAATAACCGCACATTATTGGCGCAGCATGTGGACGGTTCCGCAGTGCCGGCTTCGCGGCAGCAGCGAAACCGTCCCCGTGTGCTTCACAGTCAGAATTACTGACGCAACAAAATCACATCTTCTCAAATTCGGAAAAATTTGATATTATATAGGATATGGCAAAGGGCCGGGGATCCGGTCCGCCATGCTCCAAAGAAAGAAGGTCTTTTTTCCATGATGAACAATATTCCTGAAGTCAAACTCGGACTGATCGCGGTATCCCGTGACTGTTTTCCGATCCGTCTCTCTGAAAGCCGCCGGGCTGTCCTTGCGCAGGCCTACGGTGAAGGGCTTTACACCTGCCCGGTTACGGTTGAGAACGAAACCGACGCCCTGAAGGCTCTGGACGATGTGAAGAAAGCCGGCTGCAATGCGCTGGTGGTCTACCTCGGCAACTTCGGTCCCGAAACACCGGAAACGCTGCTGGTCCAAAAATTCGACGGTCCGGCGATGTGTGTCGCAGCTGCAGAAGGCGACGGCGACCTGATCAACGGACGCGGTGACGCCTACTGCGGTATGCTGAACTGCTCCTATAACCTGGGCATGCGCCACCTGCGCGCCTATATTCCTTCCTATCCGGTGGGAACGGCTGAAGAATGTGCACAGATGATCCGCGAATTCGTCCCCATCGCCCGCGGTATCCTGGGGCTGAAGGGACTGAAGATGATCACCTTCGGTCCGCGTCCGCAGGACTTTTTCGCCTGCAATGCTCCGATCAAGGGCCTTTATGAGCTGGGCGTGGAAGTGGAAGAGAACAGCGAACTGGATCTCTTCGTTGCCTACAAGGAACATGCCGGTGACGAACGCATCGCCGCTGTCTGCGATGACATGGCGAAGGAACTGGGCGTGAGCGGCAACCGCTATCCGGAAATGCTCCCCCGCATGGCTCAGTTCGAACTGACCCTGCTGGACTGGGCTGAAGCTCACAAGGGCGCCCGCCAGTTTGTAGCCTTTGCCGACAAGTGCTGGCCGGCTTTCCCGAAGCAGTTCGGTTTCGAACCCTGCTACGTCAACTCCCGCCTGGCTTCCCGCGGCATTCCGGTGGGCT
>CAYWGX010000207.1:0-5020 GCA_964457635.1 uncultured Leptolinea sp. | reverse complement strand
GCGAAGGAGAGACCGTCTGTAAATACCTTTTCCATTATCTTTCCTCCTCTTCCCGTGCTTTCGCTGGATCTTTGTTCAGGTCCGCTTCCCGCTGCAGTGTCCGGTGGGCCAGCATCTTCATGTAGTTCCCGCAGGAGGCATACAGCAGCAGAATACCGGTGATCAGCGAGGCGATCTCTTTCGCCACGCCCACCCGGGAGCTCATATAGTTGGCGCCCTGCTGGAAGATGGAAACGATGATGGAAGCCAAAATCGAGCCGACCGGAGAGGCATTGCCCAGCAGCGCCACAGAGATCGAGTCGTACCCCATGCCTGCCAGCGTCTTGGGGATGATGGTATTGGTGTAGCCGAGGTAGTAGGTGACACCCGCCAGCCCTGCCAGTGCACCGGAGATAGCCATGGAGAGCACAATGCTTTTGCCGACTTTGACGCCGAAATATTTCGCGCATTTCGGGTTCAGCCCCACGGACTTGAGCTCAAAACCGAAGGTGGTTTTGTCAAACAAAAACTGCACGATGAAAGCCATCAGGATGGCAAGGGCGATTCCCAGCGGCACCTTGCAGTTCACACCGCCGATCTGCACCTTGGTCCAGGTGAGGCGGGCTTCCGGTGTGCAGACCCGGCTGGTGCGGGTCATCATATCGACAAAATTATTGTTGATGAAAAAGCCGGTGCTGTAGCTGATGATGTAGTTGATCATGATGGTCGAGACCACTTCATGGATGTTGAAGCGGTATTTCAGGAAGCCGACCAGTGCACCGGTCAGACCGCCAGCAATGATGCCGATGAGGATCACCAGCGGTTTGGCGATGAGAGCGGAAAGGCCTTTATTATAGCCGACCATGGCTGTAGCCAGGAAACCCGCGATCAGCATTTGTCCGGAAATGCCGATGTTGAACAATCCTGCCTTGAATGCCGCGATAAAAGCCAGGGAAGCCAGCAGCAGCGGCGCCAGATAGTTGAGAAAGTCGAACAGGTCAGAAAGCATTCCGCTGCCGCCGCCGTATTTGGCTTTCGGCAGCATGCCGCAGCCCTGCAGAAAGGCCTGGAATGCAACGAGCGGATTCTTTCCCATGATGAGCAGCAGCACACTGGCCGTGACCAGCGTCAGCAAAATCGCCAAAATGGAGGCCCAGAGAGAACCGTGCCGGCCTTCAAGCCGTTTTGCGATAAACTTTTTCATGCGTCCTTCACCCCCATCATATAACGTCCCACCTCATGGGAAGTCATCTCCCCTGCAGGGGCGATTTTCAGCAGCTCACCGCGGTAAATGATGCCGATGGTATCCGCCAGTTCCATGATCTCATCCAACTCCAGAGAGATCAGCAGGATCGCGGCACCATTGTCCCGCTCCTGTAAAATCTGCTTGTGGATGTTCTCGATCGCACCGATATCGAGCCCGCGGGTGGGCTGAACGAAGATGATGAGCTTCGACTTTTCTTCGATTTCCCGTCCGATGATGGCTTTCTGCTGATTGCCGCCGGACATGGAGCGAATGATGGTCGAGGCACCCTGCCCGCTGCGGATATCGTAACGTTCGATCAGTTCTTCGGCATAGCTCTGGAATTTCTCATGGTTGAGGATGCCGTTCTGCGAAAACGGCTCTCTGAAATACTCCCGCAGGGCCAGATTGTCCCGCAGAGTGAAATCCAGCACTACACCGACACCGTGACGGTCTTCGGGAATGTAGGAAAGGCCGCTGAGGGCCCGTTCACGCACAGAGGCATTGGTGATGTCTTTTCCATCCAGATTTACGGTTCCGGAGGTGATTTTTATCATGCCGGCAATGGCATCGGCGATCTCGGTCTGACCGTTCCCGGAGACCCCGGTTACCGCGAAGATCTCTCCGCCCCGGATGCTGAAGGAGACATCCTTCACCACATCAAAGCGATTTTCATTCTGAACCGTCAGATGTTCCACACGCAGCACCGTGTTACGGAAGTTCGGAGCGTTCTTCTGCTGGCTGAAGCTGACACTGTGACCCACCATCATATCCGCCATCTCCTGCACGGAGGTGTCTGCCACGTTCCGCACGTCGATCAGCGCTCCCCGCCGCAGGATGGCACAGCGGTCGGCGATGCGTTTGATCTCCATGATCTTGTGGGTGATGAGGATGATGGTCTTGCCATCTTTGCGCAGCCCGTCAATGATGTCAAGCAGAAAATCAATTTCCTGCGGGGTCAGAACGGCAGTGGGCTCGTCGAAGATCATGATCTCGGCTTTGCGGTAGAGCATCTTCAGAATCTCCACGCGCTGACGGACAGAGACCGGCAGGTCTTCGATCCTATCGGTGGGGTTCACCTCCAGACCGTACTTTTTGGAAAGTTCCGCGATCTCCCGGTTCGCCTTTTTCATGTCCACCCAGGGCAGGAAGCCGAACTTCTTTTCCATCGGTTCGATGCCGAGCACGATGTTTTCCGCCACGGTATAGTTGTCCACCAGCTTGAAATGCTGATGGACCATGCCGATGTTTTGGGCTGCCGCGTCATTAGAGGAGTGGAAAACCACCGGATTGCCATTGATGAGGATCTCGCCGTGATCCGGCTCGTACATGCCGAAGAGCATGCTCATCAGGGTGGATTTTCCCGCTCCGTTTTCGCCCAGCAGCGCATAGACCTCACCTTTCCGGATGCTGATGGAAACATCATCGTTGGCGATGATACCCGGAAAACGTTTGGTGATGTGGCGCATCTCGACGATATATTCGCTCATAATTATCCAGGTGTTAGGATAGGTTTTAGATGATAGGTGATAGGTCTCAGGTAACAGGTTTCAGGTATTATCTACCCGTTCCCTGTTACCTTTTACTTTTTACCTTTTACTTTTTACCTTTCACCCTTCACCTTTCACCTTTCACCTTTCACCTTTAATTAGTTAAGTCCCGGGAAGTTGGTGGGATTGAATTCAGTCCACTGGGAAGCAGGGACGATCTCGCCGGCCTTCAGCAGGTCGTAGCATTCAGCCAGTTTTGCGAGTGCATCTTCGCTCAGCTGCTGGCGGCCTTCTGCGGAAACATAACCGGTGGAGTCGGTATCGGCGCCCAGCATGGCATCTTCGCCGGCGAAGGTGCCGTCATAGATGGCTTCCAGCTGTTTGGTCACGTTCACATCCATAACTTTCAGACCGGAAGTGAGGATGATGTTGCCGTCACCTTTGACGCCGTCGTTGAACTGGTCTACATCGCAGCCGATCACGTAAACGCCATCGGCTTCCTTGGCGGCAGTAAAGACACCGTTTCCGGAAGCACCGGCGGCCACAAAGAGCACATCCACACCCTGGCTGATGAGGGTTTCACCGACGACCTTGCCGGTAGCTTCATCACCGAAGTCACCAACATAGTTGCCGCCCACATTGTTGCCGAACAGGTCGGTGGCAGCGAAGGAAGGCAGTTCCACATATTCAGCGCTGGTGCCGTATTTGGCATTGGCGTAGTTGACACCGCTCATGAAACCGTACTGATAGTTGACGTTGGAGGGGAAGGCCATGCCGTTCACCACAGCAACTTTGTTGCTGACGGTGGAAAGGGCAGCTGCCACACCGGCGAAGAAACCGGATTCTTCTTCCTTGAAGGTCATGGTGTAGACGTTATTTTCCGTCACCTGAGTGCCTTCGCTGTCCTGGATGGTGGAATCGACCACGATGAAATATTTGTCCGGGTTGGCAAGGACGATGTCACCGATGCCGGCGAAGTTGAAGCCCGGCAGCACAAAGACATCATAGTCGCCGACGAATTTTTCAACGGTGGGAACCAGCTGGGCATAGTCAGCTTCCTTGATATCCGTGACCTTGCAGTCCGGGTGAGTTTCCAGGAAAGCCAGGATGCCTTCGTAGCAGTTCTGGTTGAAGGAACCGTCATCGACACCGGTAGAGGTGATGATGCAGATGTTCAGCGGGTTTTCAGCCATAGCGGGAACAGCCATGAGCCCGACAAGGATCAGTACTGCACAAAACAGCGCGGTGATCTTATTCAACATATTCTTCATAATTATTCCTCCTGATGATTTTGCTCTTGTACGCAGAGCCCGTTGATGCTGCAGACGGGCGAAATCACCCAAACGGCAGCCTTGAAATACAATTCATTTATACCACAAAAACCAGCCTTGCAAACCCTTTCATGCCTGATTGCAAGGAAGGAGTCAGACCACCTAACCAAATAAGAAATCAGAAATAAGGGACACCTGTGGCGAGCGAAGCGAAGCTCCTGTCCCGCATCGATCGGGCTAAGCCCGCACATTACGGGAAGGTGATTTGATACTTGATAAAGTTGGGTTTTAATTGTAAAATTATAATGTAAGAGAAGAAATATATGATTGAAATAATAGGAGTGATTTACTCAAAAAACTATCGACAGAGAAATGAGGTGTAAAATGGACAACACACCCTGGTATATGAGTGCATATTTTTACCAAATCTATCCCCGCTCCTTCATGGACGGCAACGAAGACGGATATGGTGATTTTATCGGCATCACACAAAAACTGGATTACCTGAAATCCCTTGGGATCGACTGCATCTGGATCCAGCCCATCTATCCCTCTCCCATGGCGGATGACGGCTACGACATCAGCGATTTCACGACGGTCGACCCGCGCTTTGGAACGCTCGATGAGTTCAAACAGCTCATCGACGCAGTTCACGCGCACGGCATGCGGATCATCATGGACCTGGTCCTGAATCACTGTTCGGACCAGCATCCCTGGTTTCAGACAGCCCGCAAAGACCGCAATTCCAAATACCGTGATTATTTCGTCTGGTCGGATACGGATCAGAAATATCTCGAGACCCGTATCATCTTCACCGATACGCAGAAATCCAACTGGACCTGGGACGAGGAAGCCGGACAGTATTTCTGGCACCGCTTCTACCCCCAGCAGCCGGACCTGAACTACGACAATCCGGAAGTCCGTGAGACGATGAAGGATGTCATGCGCAGTTGGATGAAGCTGGGCATCGACGGCTTCCGTGCGGATGAGGTTCCCCATCAGTTTGAACGGGACGGCATGAACAATGAAAACCTGCC
>CAYWGX010000206.1:0-5042 GCA_964457635.1 uncultured Leptolinea sp. | reverse complement strand
GGCAACAAGCTTGCCTTTCTCGGCTGCAATGCCATAGGTCCTGAAGGCATCTGGGCCACGGAAGAACATCCCGGAGCAGCCCTCTGCGACCTGCAGAAGATGGCTGAGCAGATCCGCGAGCTCAAAGATGAAGGCTGGCTCTCGGTAGTGACATTTCAGCATCTGGAATACACCTGGTATGATGTACCGCCGGTACAGAGCCACGATTTTCTGGAGATTGCCCGGGATGCAGCCCCTGCCATCGTCAGCGGATCCCAGGCGCATATCCCGCAGGGCATGACTTTTGTGGGCGATACCTTTATCCACTACGGTCTCGGCAATCTGCTCTTCGACCAAATGTCGGATGTGGAGCGCACCTCCTTCTTTGACCGCCACTACTTCTATGACGGGCGCTATCTCGGCAATCAGCTGGAAACCATCATTCTGGAAAACTACTCTCAGCCGCGTTTTCTGACTCCTGATGAACGGGAAGCTTTTCTGAGCCTGATCTTCGATACATGCAGCTGGAAGGGAACCTTCCCGGAGGAACCATGACACACAAGCGGATCCTGTTTTTCTTTATTCTTGCCGGATTGATCCTGGCAGCCATTCTGGGATTTTACTTTTACCGCTCCAATCTGGCGCCGAGCAGAGAGGCCGTTGAAAGCCTGCTGCAGGAATTCATAGAAACCGTCGCAGCCGGTGACCTTTCAAAAGCCAGAAACCTGATGACAGAGGAATCGGCTGTTCTGCTCAGGGGTCCGGGCACCCTTTTAGGTGAAAAAACCTATCAAAGCCTGAGATTGAAAAAAATCGAAAACATCTATACGCAAGGCAATAACAGCTACACGGCGGATATCACCCTGACAACCCTGGACACACTGAAGGTAATGGTCAAGGCAGGTCAGCTCTTTGGGGAACAGATCGCCGAAAACGGCCCGGCGGACGACCCCGATCAGGCCATGGCTGATATTTACAGCGATATCCTTTCCCGGGACGATCTGCCGCTGATCGACAATTTCTGCATCATCCAGATAGAAATGCGGAACGGAAAACTGCTCATCAAAGGGGATACCGCCCTGCAGCAAGCACTGGAGGGAAATCCGGAAGATACCGGCAATATTTTCAAAAAGATGATAGAGGCAAATCAATGAAGCACTATAAATTCTTCTGCAACCGGGAATGTGAATTTTTTCCCTGCCATCCGGGAGCTGATCCGGAACACTTCAACTGCCTGTTTTGCTACTGCCCGCTTTATGCGCTCGGGGAAAACTGCGGTGGGAACTTCCGCTACACCGACAAGGGCATCAAGGACTGCACCAACTGTCTGATCCCGCATGATCCGGAAAACTACGACCTGATCATCAGCCGCTTTTCGGAGATCGCAGAACTGGCGAAAAAAGGTAAATAACAAACATTTTTCCCAAAATTTGAAAAATATTTGATACAATTAGATATAGACAGGATTCCCTCTTCCGGCACACCGGAAAATGCACAGGGATTTCTGAGGAGAAATGCAATATGGAAAACATTAAAGGTACAAAGACTGAAGCCAACCTGCAGACCGCTTTCGCAGGTGAATCTCAGGCTCGCAACAAATATACGTATTTCGCTTCCAAAGCCAAAAAGGAAGGCTACAACCAGATCGCTGCCATTTTCGAAGAAACCGCCGGAAATGAAAAAGAACACGCGAAGATTTGGTTCAAACTCCTGAACGGCGGTGAAGTTCCCGACACCATCGCCAACCTGGAAGCTGCCGCTGACGGCGAAAACTATGAATGGACCGACATGTATGACGGTTTCGCCAAGACCGCACGTGAAGAAGGCTTCCCGCGCATCGCTGCCCTGTTCGAAATGGTCGGCAAGATCGAAAAAGAACACGAAGAACGCTATCGCAAGCTCCTTGCCAACGTCAAGGAAGGCCTCGTCTTCTCCCGCGAAGGCGACATGATCTGGCAGTGCGCCAACTGCGGTCACATCGTCGTCGGCAAGAAAGCCCCGGAAATCTGCCCGGTCTGCAATCACCCGAAGGCCTATTTCCAGATCAAGGCTGAAAATTACTAATCGCTGCCGGTTCGCAGTTTTTCGTTAACAGTTTGAATAAGACGCCGCTCATTCGGGCGGCGTTATGTTTTCATGATCTTTCGAACTGCATAGACCGGAAAAACCCGGATTTTTTCATAGGCGGAGAAATTTTCCAACGAAACACGGATCCCATAAGGTACCTCCGGATGAGCAGCCAGAAAACTGTGGATACTCTGCATACTCCCTTTTCCTGATGCCTTGACCTCGAGAGGTATAATGTGATTCCCTATTTGTAAGACATAATCCACTTCAGCATTTGCTCCGCTTCTGTACCAATAATAAACAGCTGCCTCCTGAAATGGATCTGTATTCTTGACCATCTCCAGTCCGGTTTGCATTTCGACGACATTCCCTTTATTCATCCGCTTAAACACATCGGATGCCAAAATATCCGCTGCACTCAAATCACATGCTGTCAGGTAAATTCCAGTGTCAAATGTCAGCAGCTTTTTATTGGTTTCCTTTTCACTGCCCCCCAAAGGCAGTACATCACAGGAACTGGCTTTCACAGGATAAACCAGGCCGGCTCTTCGGAGTAATTTAACACTCTCTTCAAAATAATACGCACTGACACCCTGAATTGCCGATGAAGCCTTAACCTGAGTACAGACATGATGGAGTGAATAATCAAAAACCTGCCGGAGAATATCAGCCGGTATATCTGTATTGTATTTTCCGATATCATCGCGAAAGTTAAAGAGAATGTCTCGATGGATGTTTTGACAGGACAAAAAACTTCCATGTTCATAATAATCCGCTGCAGCTTCCGGCATCCCGCCAACAATCAGGAAGGTTTTATAAGCATCCAGCAGTCTGGAATGAGCTATATTTTCTCCGCCAACCGGATCATAAGCATCCAGAAAATCAGAAAGAACCGTCTGCCCGGTTCCGCGAAGAAACTCCCGGAAAGAAAACGGATACATGTAGATACTGCGGATCCGCCCGACAGGAAAATCGATGGGACTTTTTTTTCTGTTATTCAAAACGATCTCCAGCAGAGAACCGGCAGCAATCACATGCAATTCGGGCAGCTCTTCGTAAAAATATCGAAGTGCGGTCACAGCTCTGGGACAAGCCTGAATCTCATCGATAAATAAAAGAGTCTCACCGGGCCGGATCGGTTGGAGTGTTTCCAACTCCAATATGGAGATGATCTTTTTGATGTTGATATCTCCGGAAAACACCGCATGCAGGCTGGGCTGTTTTTCAAGATTGATTTCCGCATAATTTTGAAATTGTTCGCCCAAATGGCGGATAGACTGCGTTTTCCCACATTGCCGGACACCGCGTAAAAGAATTGGTTTTCTGCGTGGACTATCTTTCCATTGACTCAGGACCTGGTCGATATCTCTTTGAATATACATTTCCGTCCTCCGGGTGTTTTGACAATTTGATTATATCATCCATTTTAAAATTTGCCAAGCGTATAATATATAATCATTTTGAAATTGCCAAGCGTATTTAGTTTTTTAACGGTTTTATTTTATTTTTGCCAATCGGAAAGATTTTTTTCAACTTTGGAAATTGTCCTAAGCACACGTTCCCGAATAAAGACATCCAACTACTTCTGGCAATTCGGGCAAAAATGAGTGCCGCGCTGACCGAGGACAATGCGTTCGATGGGCGTTCCGCAGACCGGGCAGAGTTCGCCCCTGCGCTGATAGACCCGGAATTCATTCTGGAAATGTCCGCCCTTATAAGCCCAGTCAAAGGAGGAGCCATTCTGCTCGATGGCATGTTCCAGTGTTTTGCGGATAGATTCCCGCAGACGCCTGCACTCCTCCGGGGTCAGACTTCCGGCCTGACGGGTCGGCAGGATACCCGCGTCGAACAAAGACTCATCCGCGTAGATGTTCCCGATTCCCGCGATCACATTCTGGTCCAGCAGGACCGCCTTGATCACCCGGCGCAGCCCGGCAAGCCGGGCTATCAGCCAATCAGCCGTGAATTCCTCGCCAAGCGGTTCCACACCCAGACCATCCAGCACAGACTCAGGGACATCTGTCACCCAGACCCGTCCGAATTTCCGCACGTCATTGAACACCAGCCGTGTGCCGTCCGTGAAATGAAACACGAGCCGATCATGGGATCGAAGTTCACCGGCAGATTCCGGCTCACAGCGCAGGTCCCCGCTCATGCGCAGATGGATCAGGATATTGTGATCTTCCGTCCGAATGCAGATATATTTCGCCCGGCGATCCACAGAAAGCATGTGCTGACCGGACAACACAGGACTGCACTGCTCCGCACCGCCATCAAAAACCAGTGTTTTTGGATTAAAACAATCGACAGAGCGGATCTGTCGATTGATAATAGTTTCACCGGTCATCCCGCCGGAGCGCAGAGACCGGACAACGGTCTCAACTTCAGGTAATTCCGGCATCTTTATTCGTGGAAGAGACTGCCGACGCTGACACCCCGATTCACACGGGAAATCACCTCACCCAGCAGACTGGCAACAGAAAGAATCTCCAAACGTCCGCCGAAGCGCTTAAAATCGTTGTCAGGGATCGCAATGGAGTCGGTCGTCGTGAATTCATTGGCCTTCGTACCCGTCAGGCGGTCAACTGCCTGACCGGAGAACACCGGATGCACAAAATAAGTATGCACACTGGTGGCTCCGTTGTCAATGAGCAGATTGATATCATTGGACATGGATCCCGCGGTATCGACCTCATCGTCACAAAGGATGCAGTCATACCCGGCCACATCACCGATCACGGAAAGGGCCTTGGCCTTGGCATCATTGCCGGAGCGGCGCTTTTCGATAAACGCCAGTGGGATACCCAGTTCTTCGGCGATGTTGCGGGCCTGTTTTGCAAAGCCCAGATCCGCGGAAACCACCACCGGATTCTTGATTTTCTTCAGGGCGATCTTCTGCTTCATGTTATCGGTCAGCATGTGGTAGGCTGTCAGTACGTCACCCGGAATCTTAAAGAAACCCTGGATCTGACCGGCATGCAGGTTCATCAGGATGT
>CAYWGX010000205.1:0-5085 GCA_964457635.1 uncultured Leptolinea sp. | reverse complement strand
AAACTCATGAGCGGGGGTATGGGGGCTGCATAGCCCCCGAAAACCATGGCGCGGGTAAGTGATTCTCCGAGGGAAAAGACTGCAGAATCCCGCGCCATCATGGAAGAACAGGAAATAAGAGATAAGAGATAAGAAATAAGATGAAAGCATTGAACAAAGACGTCAATCAGAAAAACAAGGAAACCATGATGCTGGTGATTTTCGCCCTGCTGCTGGCCATTCTCATCCTGGTCTCCAAATTCGTCATCGGCATAAATTTTGCCCTGATGGAACAGGGCGGTTACCTCTCCATCGGTTATCACGAAGTCCACGGCTCCCAGATCTGGGCACTGGAATTTGAATCCTTCACCGGCTCCATCTCATCAGACGGCGTTCTCCCGGAGGAAAACGAACGAAAGCTGATGATCTATTCCGACACAGACAATTCACAGCTGACACTGAAAGTCAAATGCGGAAAGGAAGAAGAGGAATACATCCTGGAGGGAAAACCGCTCAGTATCCGGATCCCCGGCACAAAAGACAAATTCACCATGACACTCAGCGGTACCGAGGTCTATTCAGGCTATTTCAACGCCGTCTGGGAGTAAACAAGGTGGAGTCAGATCCCGAGGAAGGAGGGGTCTGATTCCTTCGGTTTTTCGATTTGCGGAAATAAGAAATAAGGTTTATAATTTAATGATAGAGGCAATTATGTGGTTATTTGGCAAACCTTTTTCCAACCAGTATAAAGATGAAGTCAACCGCCTGATGGACGAGTTGACACGTATCGCAAAAGAGGATGACTTCCTCTCCGAACGTCCCGGCAGTCCCTTTGACCGGGAATGCCGTCACATCCGTGCCCGGGAGATCGGGCAGCGCCTTTTCGACATCGGCAAGGCCGACACCATGGAGTGGGTCATCAAGAAACTCACCAAACGTATCGGCAAGGATATGGCAGCCCACCTCGAGGCCTGCTGGTTCCGTATCGGCAATTTCTGAGTCCGCCTCCGCTTACAAGGAAGCACAACGGGGACGGTTTTCTTGCTGTCGCGCAGCCGACACAAGAGAACCGTCCCTTTGTGCGCTCAATTGCAGAGGGAAATGCGCACACGGGGACGGTTCTTGTGTGTCGGCTGCGCGACAACACAAAAACCGTCCCCAATGTGCTTCGTGCAGGCTGCGCTGCAACAGAAAACCGTCCCTTTGTGCTTCGTGCAGGCTGCGCTGCAACAGAAAAACCGTCCCTTTGTGCTTCGTTCCCGAGTGCTCCACCCCCTGAAATTCAGAATCTCCAGAAATCAGAGCCCGAAAGAAAAACTACTGTGTATAATAGATAGAAGCAGGAGTGGGGACAGAAACACTATGGAAGACCTGAGCGGAAGGATCATCGATCAATACAGGCTCATCGAACTCATCGACAGTGAGGGGATGAGCTGTGTTTATCGTGCCGAGCACACGGAAAACGGTCAGGCATTCGCCTTCCGTCTCATCTCCACGGAAAACCTCTCCTACACCGACCGCTCCCGATTCTGCGAAAGCTTCAAACAGGCCGCACAGGGTGCAGCCACCTTGCGTCACCCCGCCATCGCCGCCATCACCGGCTTCGGGGAATATAACGGCGCTCCCTACCTGGTCACCGACTGGATCGAAGGGAAGAGCCTGCAAAGCCTCCCGGGGAACCAGATCAACTATAAAACCGCCGCATCCATCCTGATCCCCATCGCGGATGCCCTGGCTTACCTTAACGAAAATGGCCTCTATCACCGGGACGTCAAACCTTCCCATATTCTGATCCGCACGGACGGACGCAGCATCCTGACCGATCCGGGCATCACCCAAACCGCACTGGAGGCAGCGCTGGCATCCTCCCTCAGCGGCAGCGGCACTTCAACCGACCCGGAATATACCGCGCCGGAACTTTCATTCGGCGGCACGATCGACGGACGGGCGGATGAGTATTCCCTGGCAGTCATTTATTACGAGATGATCACCGGGCAGAAGCTCTTCCGGGGACATTCCGCTCTCTCCATCATGATGCAGCATGCCGGCAGTCCGGTACCGCCCGCCGCGGAATCCGTGGCCGGGGTGCCGCCCGAAGTGGACCGCATGCTCCATACCGCGCTCGCCAAAACCCCGGAGGAACGTTTCCCCTCCATGCAGATGTTCGCGGATGAACTGCGCACCATCGCCGGGCAGCCGCGCCTCTATGAAGAGGAATATCTGCTTCCGCCCGCCGGGCAGACAAACACAGCCTCAGCGGAAAAGCGGAAAGACGAACCGGATCTGGAAGACCTGCTGCTCAAGCTGCGCCTTCCGGCGCTGGTTCTGGTGCTGCTCGGCATCATCGCCCTCTTCGGGGTCCGTTTTTACACCTCCGTACGCGTCCCGGCAGTTCAGCGCAGCCAATCTGCCACAGCGACTGAAGAATACCGGCTGGCACACCTGCCAACCGCAACACCAACCGCCACCATGACGCCTACAGCCACAAACACAGCGACCGCCACAGCCACCGCAACATCTACTCCGACGGCTACTGAAACTGCCACACCGACGGCAACAGATACGCCTACTCCCACAGCCACCAACACCGATACCCCAACAGCCACCCCAACCGCTACACGGACGCCGACAAAAACCAGCACGCCTACCATTACCTTCACGCCCACCATCACCGACACACCTACGGTCACTCCTACCGCGACCATGACCTTTACCCCGACAAACACGGCAACAGCGACAGCCACGGCGACTGACACTGCCACGCCCACGGCAACTGATACCGCCACACCTACCGCCACTCATACAGCGACCTTCACACCGACTGCAACGGAGACCCCGACGGCTACCTATACTGCCACCGCAACTGCCACCGCCACCCAGACAGATACGCCGACAGCAACACCGACTGCCACGGCAACTGCAACGGCAACAGCCACACCCACCGCCACTGATACCCCAACGGTAACGCCGACGCCAACAGATACGGCCACACCGACGGTCACCTTTACTCCGACCGTAACACCGACCGCTACCATGACCTTCACGCCAAGCGCCACGCCGACGGCCACCGCAACAGCGACGCAGACCAACACACCGACGGCGACCGCCACCGCCACCATCACACCGACGGCTTCGAACACCCCGACAGCGACTGTGACCTTCACCCCGACTGCCACTGCCACCGCCACGCAGACGCCGACAGTCACACCCACCTTCACCGCGCTGGAACATGCGGTGACAAAGCTCGTCAACAGCCGGGCTGTCACGGTACGGGTGAAAAACGACGGGTATGCGATCGTCCGGGAACAGCCGTCTCTGTCCGGCTCGGTCCTGCAGTCTGTCCGCAACGGCGACACCCTCACCATTCGGGGAGAGCGTGCCGAAAGGGAGGGAGCTGCCTGGCTCCCGGTCCGGACAGAAAACGGGATGGAAGGCTGGGTTCCGGAATCCGCTGTGATCCCGGCTGCCGCTCTGCAGCAGGTGAATGGGGTCGACATGCTTTACATTCAGGAAGGCACCTTCCTTGCCGGGACCGACAGCAGCGTGGATATGTACGCTGACCCGGGCAGGGATGCCCCCCTGGCAACGGTTTTGCTGGACGGTTATTGGATCGGCAGGACGGAAGTGACCAATGCACAATATAAAGCCTGTGTTGACGCGCAGGTCTGTGACAGCGGGCCTTTAGCGGACCTGAAGGGGAATCGGGACAACTATCCGGTGAGTAACGTCACCCTCGAACAGGCAAAAGATTTCTGCAAGTGGCTGGGCGGCGCCCTGCCGACTGAAAACGAGTGGGAAAAGGCTGCCCGCGGCATTGACGGACGCATTTACCCCTGGGGCGATGCCTGGCCCAGCGTCACCAACAATCTGGCGAACATCCCGCTTTATCTGGATGCACTCGGCCGCGGCAGGGACCTGTTCCCGGTCGGGAGTTTCCCGAACGGTCAGAGCCCATACGGCCTGATGGATATGGCAGGGAATGCCTGGGAGTGGGTGGATGGCGGTTCCGTACGCGGCGGATCAGCCGATCCCGCCGAATCCTATGACTACCGCGCCCTGCTGCGCGCCGCCAATCACCATGAGACGGATGAGGAGAAGAGCTATTTCATCGGCTTCCGCTGCCTGATTCAATAACATAATACCCGGGTATGTGCTATACTTAAGGGAAAGAATCATATGACAGGAGGATCCTTATGAGCACCTACGAAGCTACAATCTCCATGATGAAAAACCTTCCTGAAAATGATATTCTGCTCGTCAAAGAATTTGTCAGCAGGCTCTTGACTAAATCAAATGAACAAAAAAAGGCCTCCGATCCTTTCAAACCTCTGACACGAGAAGAGATCATTGAACAATTAGTAATAGCCCAAACTCACGCTAAGGAAGGGAAAACTATTGAAGCTCACTCTGCTTCCGATTTAATACGGAGTAAATACGGTCTATGAAGAAATGGACTGTTACAGTAACAGAAGATGTTCAGAATGACCTGGACCGGTTCGTTAGCTATCTGATTGAAGAAAAATTTAATATGCAGGCTGCAAAAGCAGTCCTTGACGACTACGATCAGACTGTTGATAAACTTTCCGATATTGCAGGCACCTTGAAAACATTGGATGATCCTGATTTGTCAGTCTATCGAAAGATACGATTGCGAAAGCATGATTATTATCTTTTATATCGTATCTGTGACGATGAAGTCATTATTGACCGGATGTTTCATGCACTACAAGATCTTGACAAAGCGCTGAAGTAAAACATCTCACAAATTTGAAATAACGATCGCAATACCGGAAATGATCAGTACGCTCATCACCGCCAATTTTGCCCTGCGTTCATCCAGGAAGGATGAAGCCTTCAGTCCAAGAAAAATCCCCGCAAACTGAAACGGTGTAACCAGCGCAGCATGCATCAGCACGGATTTGGTGAACATGCCGAGAATGAGATACATGACCAGACGAATGATATTCTCTGATGCAAATATCGCGCAAATATTCCCTTTGAAGGAACGCATATCATTGGTCGTCATCGTGATATAAACGATCAGCATCACACCGATGCCGAACAACCCGCTGCTGAGGCCGGAGATCACGCCCACCGCAAACAGCA
>CAYWGX010000204.1:0-5117 GCA_964457635.1 uncultured Leptolinea sp. | reverse complement strand
TGCCACGAAGCACATTGGGGACGGTTTCCGTGCTGCCGCGCAGCCGGCACAAGAGAATGCCTGCCCCGTAAGGTGCGGGCTTCGCCCGGTCGATTCGGGGCAAGAGCTTCGCTTCGCTAGCCCCCGTTGTGCTTCATATTCAGAATTGCTGATTTCGGCTGTTTGTTTCTTGCAAGAGATTTGTTTTTATGGTAAAGTTTAAGCTGAAAAAAGAGAACTAACCTTCGGGAGTCAATATGAGAAAACATATCGTTTGTTTTGGAGATTCCAACACCCACGGCTACTGCGCCGACCCTTCAGACTGCGCGGACCACGGGGATCGCTTCAATGAAGATGAACGCTGGACCTGCCTGCTGCAGCAGAAACTTGGCAAAGATTTTCTGGTGCTGGAAGAAGGTCTCTCCGGACGCACCACCGTCTTCGAGGATGCCCTGCACGAAAGCATGGCGGGCATCGATGTGATCTATTCCACCCTGATGAGCCATGAACCGGTGGACCTGCTGATCATCATGCTGGGCACCAACGACACAAAGGAACGCTTCGGTGTGAATGCCGCCGCCATCGGCATCGGACTGCAGCGGCTGATCATGAAGGCTCAGTCGGTTCCCTGCTGGGGAGCGCACAAGCCGCGTATCCTCATCGTCGCTCCGCCTCACATCGGAGAAGGATTATATAAAAATGAAGCGGCGGGCGGTCCCATGGGTGCCGGCTGTCCCGAGCGCTCCCGGGGACTGGCAAAGTATTTTAAACAGGCTGCCGACCTGCTGGGCTGTGAATTCATGGATGCGGAAGGCGTGGCAGAATTCAATCCGGTGGACTGCATGCACCTGACTGCCAAAGGTCATCGCCAGCTGGCGGAAGCATTGGCAGAAAAGATCGCCGCTATGTTTTAGGAGAACACATCCTATGAAAAAGCATATTGTTTGTTACGGAGATTCCAACACTCATGGCGCCTGCAAGGATCCCGCCGACAGCGCGGATCACGGCAGCCGCTTCAATGAAAATGAACGCTGGACCTGCCTGCTGCAGAAAAAGCTCGGGGATGATTATCTGGTCCTGGAAGAAGGTCTTTCCGGCAGGAACTGCGCTTTTGAAGATCCGATCCATGAGGGAATGTCCGGTGTGGCACATATCACACCCATCCTGATGAGCCATGAGCCGGTGGACCTGCTGATCATCATGCTGGGGACCAATGACACCAAGGCCCATTTCGCCGCAACCCCGGTCAACATTGCCGGTGCGATGGAACGGCTGGTCCGAAAGGCGCAGTCCACCCTCTGCTGGGGTGATCACGAGCCCCGCATCCTGATCGTCTGCCCGCCGCACATCGGGGAAGGAATTTATGCGGATGATGCAGGGGCCAAGATGGGCCCAGGCTGTCCGGAAAAATCCCGCGCACTGGCGAAATATTATCAAAAAACCGCTGAAACCACCGGCTGTGCGTTCATGGATGCGGAGGGTATCGCCGAATTCAACCGGATCGATTACATGCACCTTACTGCCAAAGGACACCGTGCCCTTGCTGAGGCTTTATTCGGGAAAGTTCAGGAATTGTTCAGCACAGGGGACAGGTCCGTGTGCTGTCAGGACAAGGATTGAGGTGAGCCTCTGTCGGCACAGGGACCTGTCCCCTGTGCTGAATATACGGGGAGAAGAATGCTGCAAAAAATCTTCAGCCAGGAAGGGTTCTTATGGAAAGGTCTGAATGTCCTGACGGATATCCTGTTCCTGAGCGTTCTCTGGTTCCTGCTCTGTTTGCCGGTGGTATCTATCGGGCCGGCTACCACTGCGCTTTATGATGCGGTGGTGCATGGCATCCGCCGCCGGGAGCCGGATGTCTATCCGCGCTTTTTCCGTGTGCTGAAAGCCGAGTTCAAAACCGCTTTTTTCTCCGGGCTGCTGTGGGGTGTGCTGATTTTCGCAAGCGTTCTGACTGTCCGCTACCTGCTGGCACTGGGAGAAACTTCCCGCAGTGCCTTTGCCGCCGGCATCGCCTATTATGTGGTGCTGATCGTCCCGCTGGGCTCGGCCTGCTGGGTGTTCCCGATCCTTTCGCGTTTCACCTTCGATTTCCGCTCGCTGAACCTGACGGCCCTGCGCTTCACCTTCGCCTTCCTGCCCCGGACCCTGATCCTGGTGCTGCTGACCATCGAGGTGCTGCAATGGTCGCTGAACGCCCTGTTTCCCTTTGCCTTCATGCCGGCACTGACCATGCTGCTGTGGTCGCTGTTCATCGAACCGGCCTTTAATAAAGTTGATAGTTGATAGTTGATAGTTGATAGTTGGAAGGTGATAGTTGAAAGAAAACAGCCGTGGAAAACATCCCGCGGCTGTTAATTTCCTATCTCCTATCTCCTATCTCCTATTTCCTATTTGATAAAGTTGTCCAGTGTGACCTGTTTATAGGGATAAAGGGCGAGGTTGTATTTTGCGTCGGATTCTGCCAGCGGCTGGGTGTCGGCATCGACCTCAGACTCGGAGGAGGTGGAGAGGAACCACTGGTAATTCGGGTTGGCATTGGAATCGTAGATGATGGATTCCATCAGCCGCAGTTCGCCGTCGGTGTAGTAGTTGAGCGAGGTGAAGGAGTTGAAGGCGGAGTTGGAGCCTTCATGGGCAATGCCGCCGTTTTCGCAGAGGTAATAGCGGCTGCGGTCCCAGCCATCGAACACATGGACCGGTTCATTGTTTTTGATGGTGTACATGTCATAGAAGACAGGCGCTTTCATCCCGGTCTGGAATTCACCGAGCAGCAGTTCCGGCGTGCCGTTTCCGTCCAGGTCTGCGACATAGAAACCGGTGTTTTTGGCATAATCCGTACCGGCGAGCATGCTGAAGATAACGGAAAAATCATCACCGGCTTCACCGTTTTTTCCCAGAACCGCGGTAACCCGGTCGATGATGTCTGCATAGGGCTCAGGCATGGTGAGTTCTTCCCAGCTGACGGTCAGCACCGGGGAATCTTTCCCGGGTTCGGTGAATTGATTTTCTCTGCCGGCAGGAAGGAGAAAATAAGCAATATCCGCGATCCCATGTTCTTCATCATTGACCTGAAGCGCAGGATCCAATTTGAAATTCTGAAGATTGCCGTCCTGCATATCCTGAACTTCCAGGGTCACTTTGGTTTCGCCCAATTGGATGGCAATTTGGTCTCCGCTGTTCGCGACGACAGAGGTGTCATAAGAGCTTCCATTATCGGAGATATCGATCAAAACTTTGATGGGTGCCTCAGCCGCAGCAATGCCGGTGAGTGTGAAAATGAGGATCAAAATGATCGGCAGCACTTTTTTCATAGGTATGTTTCCTTTCTTTCTGCTTGTCAGTTCTCATGATATAAAACTGACTGCTTTTATGTATCTTATCATAATACGTGTTTTCAGGCGGAAAGTTGCGTAAAAAATAATAACTTTGCGGAAAGGGGTTTGACCAAAAACCATAATTGTGGCAAAATAACCTGTTGTCAGTTATTAGTCGGTAGTTGGCAGTTTTCAGCTGATTATTAAGGAAACGCTGAATTAATATGTGCCAACGGGGCCGGTTTCCTTCCGTCACCATGCGGTGACGGAAGGAACCGTCCCAAATGGCACATTAATCAAATAGCCAAAATAGATAAAAAGATATTGACTGTAAGATGCTAACTACCAACTGCCAACTGCTAACTACTAACTTAATTAAGGATTATCTCATGTTCAAACCGGTATCATCCAGGCTCAATGTCAATGAAATGGAAGAGTCGGTCCTGAAGTTCTGGAACGACGAAAAAATCTTTGAAAAATCGACCGAAAACCGCAAGGGCGGTAAGGAATATATCTTCTTCGAAGGTCCTCCGACTGCCAACGGCAAGCCGGGCGTTCATCACGTGCTGGCGCGTTCCTTTAAAGATATCATCCTGCGCTACCGCACCATGCAGGGATTCCACATTTCCCGCAAGGGTGGCTGGGATACGCATGGTCTGCCGGTTGAAATCGAAGTGGAAAAGAAGCTGGGCTTCACCAATAAACAGCAGATCGAAGACTACGGCATCGACAAATTCAACAAACTCTGCAAGGAATCCGCGTTCACCAACATTCAGGAATGGGAGCGGATGTCCGAACGCATCGGCTATTGGGTCGACATGAGCGATGCCTATGTGACCTATAAGGATGAATTCATTGAAGCCGAGTGGGCGATCCTGAAGAACTTCTTCGACCGCGGTCTGCTCTATCAGGGCTTCAAGGTCGTCCCCTACTGCCCGCGCTGCGGTACACCGCTTGCGGACCATGAAGTGGCACAGGGGTATAAGGAAGCGGAAGACCCTTCCATCACTTTCCGGCTGCACCTGCTGGATGAGCCGAATACCTCCTTGCTGGTCTGGACCACCACCCCGTGGACACTGCCGGCCAACGCTGCTGTGGCAGCCAACCCGGAAATCGATTATGTGAAGGTCGAGCACAAGCTGGAAGACGGTACGGCTGAATATATCATCCTGGCTGAAAAACGCGTGGAACCGGTCTTCGGTGATGACCCGGTGACGGTTGTCGAACATTACAAGGGCAGCGACCTGGTCGGGATGAAATATGAACCGCTCTACAAATTCCTGCCGCTGACCAGCCCCGCCCACCGCGTGGTGGCGGCGGATTACGTCTCGGTGGATGACGGTACCGGTCTGGTCCATATTGCTCCGACCTTCGGTGCGGACGACATGGAAGTCGGCAAGCGTGAAAATCTGCCTACCCTGATGACGGTTGGCGGTGACGGCTGCTTTGTGCCGGAAGTTACCCCCTGGGCCGGCATGTTCGTCAAGAAGGCTGATCCGCTCATCATCAAGGATCTGGTGGAACGCGGCATCATGTACAAACACGGCCGCATCAAGCATACCTATCCCTTCTGCTGGCGCTGCGATTCCCCGCTGCTTTATTACGCCCGTCCGACCTGGTACATCCGCACCAGTGAATTCAAGAACCGCCTGGTGGAACTGAACGAGTAAATCAACTGGTACCCGGGACATATCAAGACCGGCCGCTTCGGCAACTGGCTGGAAAACAACATCGACTGGGCCCTGGGCCGAAACCGCTACTGGGGCACGCCGCTGCCGGTCTGGCAGTGTGAATGCGGACATCAGGAGTGCATCGGTTCTG
>CAYWGX010000203.1:0-5160 GCA_964457635.1 uncultured Leptolinea sp. | reverse complement strand
GCACAGATGAAACCCATCGCGCTGCAGATGCTGGAATATGCCTCACTGCCGCTGATCGTCAACCCGAATGCCGGGCTGCCTTCCACCGTAAACGGCAAAACCGTCTATTCCGTCGGTCCGGAAGAATTCGCGGAAGTGATGGAAGAGATAGTCAAAGCCGGTGTCTGGATCGCGGGGGGCTGCTGCGGTACTACCCCGGCACACATGTCCGCCATGATCGCACGCTGCAGGGACATTGAGCACAAACCGCTGACGAAGAAGAACCGCTCCCTGGTCTGCGGTACATCAAAAACCGTTGAGATAGGTCCCGAACCGGTCATCATCGGCGAACGCATCAACCCGACCGGGAAAAAGAAATTCAAGGAAGCCCTCCGTAATCACGACATCGAATACATCGTCCGTGAGGGCATCAAACAGCAGGACAGCGGCGCCCACGTTCTGGACGTCAATGTCGGACTGCCGGAAATCGATGAGACCCAGATGATGGCAGATGTGGTCTATGAACTGCAGAGCGTCATCGGACTGCCGCTTCAGATCGACACCACCAACCCGCAGACCATGGAAAAAGCCCTGCGTCTGTATAATGGCAAGGCACTGGTGAACTCCGTCAATGGCAAACAGGAAGTCATGGCGCAGATCTTCCCGCTGGTAAAAAAGTACGGCGGTGTCGTCCTGGCTCTTTGTTTGGACGAAGACGGGATCCCGTCCACAGCGGAAGGTCGCCTGGCTATCGCCGACAAGATCTACAAGACCGCTGAAAGCTACGGCATCGAGAAGAAGGATATTCTCATTGATGCCCTTGCCATGACCATCAGCTCCGAGCCCACAGCCGGAACTGCCGCCCTCGGGACGCTGGATGGCATCCGTGAACGCTATCACGGGCACACTGTGCTGGGGGTCTCCAACATTTCCTTCGGACTGCCCCAGCGGGAGATCATCAACTCAGCGTTTTACACTATGGCACTTTCCCACGGGCTGAGTGCCGCCATCATCAATCCGAACTCCGAACCGATGATGCGGGCTTATTATGCCTACCGCGCACTGGCCGGGCTGGACACAAACTGTCAGGAATATATTGAAAAGGCCCCGACACTGGTGACGGCCTCAGCTGCTCCTGCCGCTGCAGTAAAGGATGCTGTCCCGTCCGCTGCCGGTTCTGCTGATTCTCTGGGAGCCTGCATTGAACGCGGTCTCAAGGACGGCGCAGCCTCCTATGCCGCGGAGATGCTCAAAGACCACAGCGCGCTGGACATCATTAATGGAGAACTGATTCCCGGACTGAACAAGGTCGGCAAGGACTTCGAACAGGGGAAAGCCTTCCTGCCTCAGCTGCTGATGAGTGCGGAAGCTGCCAAATCCGCTTTCGAGGTACTCAAGAGCCATATGTCCGGAACCGGAGAAGTCCGGGAGAAGAAAGGAACGATCATCCTGGCCACTGTCAAGGGCGATATCCACGATATCGGTAAGAACATTGTCAAGGTCCTGCTGGAAAATTACGACTACGATGTAATTGACCTCGGCAAGGATGTGGATCCATCGGTCATCACCAACACAGTTGTCGAGACTCACGCTAAATATTGCGGGCTTTCCGCTCTCATGACCACCACCGTTCCTGCCATGGAGGAGACCATCAAACAGCTTCGCGAGGCCGCTCCCTGGTGCAAGGTGATGGTAGGCGGTGCCGTGATGACCCAGGCATATGCCGATATGATCGGTGCCGACGCCTACTGCAAAGACGCCATGGCGGGTGTCAATTATGCGGAGAACAATTAGGGACAACAGGATATAGGAAATAGGATATAGTATGAAGATCGTTTTATACAAAGATAATCCTGCTCAGACAAAGATTGAATACACTGCATATTCATTCCCGGACGGTAACCCGGAGGAATGGCGGGGTATTACGATCTACGGCGAGTTTTTGCCGGAAGGAACTCTTGATCATGCGGCATTGGGCCTGCTCGGGAAAGCAAGAGTCCTGGCTGACCGCACTAATGACAAGGCCCAGCTGCTGCTCATCGGCGGCGGACTGATCGAAGGAGCCCGCGATTACTACGCCAACGGAGCCGACCGGGTCTTCGTCTATGACGACCCGACACTGAAGGATTACGATGAAGAACGCTTTTTTACAACAATCATGCACTTCATCAACAACTACAAACCCGCCGTGCTCTGTTTCCGACAATCTTCCTGTGGAGAGCTGCTCTGCTCCCGCGTCATCGATCAGCTCAAAACGATCCTGCCATTCGAAGGCGATACACAAACAGCAGACCGATACCCCGCAGCCATTGAACCGGATATCTCCCGCCTGGGAGAACTGGTCATTTGTGAAATACCATAAACCTAAAGAGAAAACTTACAGCGGCTGAATGGACATCACGTCGTAAGGCGTTGTTTGATACACGAAATAGTTCAGCCAGTTGGAGTACAGCAGGTTGGCACTGGAGCGCCAGCTGCAGACCGGATGGCGGGTGTCATCATTATTTGGATAATAATTCTCCGGCACATGGATCGGCAGCCCGGCATTTTTATCCCGCAGATATTCCAGCTCCAGCGTTTCCGGGTCATATTCAGCATGACCGGTCAGGAAGATCTGTCGTCCGCCATCGGTAGAAATCGCATAGACTCCGGCTCTTTTGCTTTCCGCAAGAATTTTCAAGCCCGGAATTTCTGTAACAGCATCCCGGGAAAAGGTGGTATGCCGGGAATGCGGAATCATGAACGTATCGTCAAACCCGCGGAACAGAATGGAGCGCTTATGCGTCAGGTGATGCTTGAACACACCGAAGAGTTTTTCCGGCAGCGGAATCTTGGGAATCCCGTAGTGATAATATAAGGCAGCCTGCGCTCCCCAGCAGACATGCAGCGTGGAATGAACATGGCTCTTGCTCCACTCCATGATCCCGCAGAGCTCTTCCCAATAATCCACTTCCTCGAAAGCCATCTGTTCCACCGGCGCACCGGTGATCACCATGCCGTCAAAGTAATCATCTCGAAAGGCATCGAACCCGCGGTAAAATGCCAGCATGTGCTCCCGTGTTGTATTGGCAGGAATATGGCTGGAAACGCTCATCAGGTCCAGCTCGATCTGCAACGGCGTATTTCCCAGCACCCGGGCAAATTGCGTCTCGGTTGTGATCTTCGTCGGCATCAGGTTCAGGAACAGGATCCGCAGCGGACGGATATCCTGATGAACAGCTCTGTCAATGGGCATGACGAAGATATTCTCTTCAAGTAAAGTTTTTGCAGCCGGCAAATCCACCGGAATTTTTACTGGCACAATTCACCTCCAAATAGAAAAGTAAAATGTAAAATGTAACTTTACATTTTACATGCTTTAAAGCCCCGTTTCAGATCAGCAATGATATCATCTATGTGTTCAGTGCCGATGGAAAGGCGAATGGTGTTCTGGAAGATGTTCTGCTCAGCAAGCTCTTCATCTGTCAGCTGAGAATGGGTCGTGGTAGCCGGATGGATCACAAGACTCTTGACATCCGCCACGTTCGCCAGTAAGGAGAAGATCTCCAGCGCATCGATAAAGGCATGCGCTTCTCTGCGCCCGCCTTTGATATTAAAAGTGAAAATCGAGGCCCCGCCATTCGGGAAGTACTTCTCATACAGGGCATGATCCGGATGATCCGGCAGGGAAGGATGGTTGACTTTTTCCACCATCGGATGGTTCGCAAGAAATTCCACTACCTTTTTTGTGTTTTCTGCATGACGCTCCAGACGAAGAGAGAGAGTCTCGATCCCCTGCAGCAGCAGGAAAGCATTGAAAGGGGAGATGGCCGCCCCTGTATCGCGCAGGATAACACAGCGGATATAGGTCACGAAGGAAGCAGCACCGGCCACTTCCGTAAAGGTCAGGCCGTGATAACTCGGATTCGGTTCCGCAAACTGAGGGAACTTCCCGGAGGCATTCCAGTCAAATTTTCCGGAATCGACGATGATCCCACCCAGGGTCGTCCCATGTCCGCCGATAAACTTGGTAGCGGAATGTACGACGATATCCGCCCCATGCTCGATCGGGCGGATCAGGTAGGGCGTTCCGAAGGTGTTATCGATCACGACAGGAATATTATGCTCATGTGCGATTTCCGAAATGGCATCAATATCGGGAATATCGGAGTTGGGATTGCCGAGAGTTTCCAGATAGACCGCTTTTGTGTTCGGCCGGATTGCAGCCCTGACTTCCGAAAGATCATGAGCATCGACAAAGGTGGTTTGGATCCCGTAAGGTTCCAGCGTATGGGCAAAAAGGTTGTAGCTGCCGCCGTATATCGTTTTCTGCGAAACGATGTGATCACCGGCCTGGGCCAGTGCAAGAATGCTGTAAGTCACCGCAGCAGCCCCGGAGGCCAGAGCCAGAGCAGCCACTCCGCCCTCTAAAGCAGCGACTCGTTTTTCAAGAACATCTTCTGTCGGATTTCCAAGCCGCCCATAAATGTTCCCTTCCTCAGACAGATCAAAGCGGGCTGCCGCCTGCGCACAATTGGCAAATACATAGGATGTGGTTTGATAGATCGGTACGGACCGTGCATCGGTCGCAGGATCCGCCTGTTCCTGTCCTACATGAAGCTGCATTGTTTCGAATTTATACGCCATAATTTACTCCTTTACGCTCGAAAACCGAATACCCGTTTTATAATACAGCCAAATCGATTTGTCAAGCCTTTTCCGAGCTTTTCCGTCTCACCCTTCACTTTCACTCCTTGATCCTTGCCCCTGATCTTCGGTCAATGTACCCGTTCCCGCGGAATGCCCTTTTTCCTTGATTGCAAGAAGGTACCTTGAGCGGGAATCAGACCCCTCATACCTCGGGATCTGACTCCTTCTTTGCAAGCAAAGCACTCGGGGACTAAGCACGCGGGGACGGTTTTCTTGCTGCAGCGCAGCCTGCACAAGAGAACCGTCCCCGTTGTGCTTCGGGGAAGAGGCTTCGCTTCGCTCATCCCCGTTGTGCTTCGTGTACGTCTTCATTCTTCCTTCTTCCTTCTTCATTCTTCATTCTTCATTATTTCTGATTTCTGATTTCTGATTTTCAATAGCTGAACCAGTTATCCCTCTCTGCCTGAAGCATGCGCTGGATCTCACGGTAATTGGCCGCCCAGGCCTCCGCGGCCTGCGTATTGCAAAGCGGCAGGGAGCCGTCCTCGAACA
>CAYWGX010000202.1:0-5168 GCA_964457635.1 uncultured Leptolinea sp. | reverse complement strand
TGACATCGAAGAGGTTGTCCAGATCAGTAGCCTGGATCACACCGGCCTGTTCAAAAGCGGAACCGTAAACTTTTGCGGCACCGGCCAGGGAACCGGTATGGGAAGCGGCAGCTGCTGCACCGTGAGCGGAAACACCGGACTTCAGCGCGATAACCGGCTTCTTGGATTTCTTGCAGACTTCCATGAAGCGGCGGCCATCCTTCAGACCTTCAATGTAAAGGGCTGTGCACTTGGTAGCCGGGTCATCTTCCAGCCATTCGATAATGTCTGCAAAGTCAACATCAGCCATGTTGCCGAGGGAGAAGAGTTTGTCAAAACCGACGCCGCGCAGGTAGGTGCCGGCATCCAGAGCGATCAGCAGCGCACCGGACTGTGAAATCAGGGCACCGTTGCCGGGAAGAGGAAGAACCGGAGCAAAAGAAGCATTCAACTTATCAGAATTGGACAGGGAACCGATGATGTTCGGCCCGAGCAGGCGCATGCCATATTTGCGGCAGGTTTCGACCAGTTTGTTTTCTGTTTCGTGGTCGCCGACTTCACCGAAACCGGAGGTAATGACGGAAACGCCTTTGACGCCGGCTTCACCGCACTGTTCGATGGCACCCAGAACCAGGTGAGCGGGAACAGTGACAACTGCCAAATCGATCTTGCCTTTGAGGTCAAGAACACTCTTGTAAGCGGTAAGGCCCTGGATTTCAGGTTCCTTCGGGTTGATCGGGAAGATGTCGCCCTCATACTTGCCGTTTTTCAATGCTTCAACTACAGAATAACCAATTTTACCGGCTTTGTTGGAAGCGCCGATAACTGCAACGCCCTTCGGTCTGAAAAGACCGTTTAAAGCTTCTTTGTTCACGTTTGACTCCTCGAAATTATATCTTTATGAATAAACGGATCCTTTTCCGCCTATCCTTTTCTACACAACATACTATTTTAGCACCGATTTGTTTTTTTTTGGTGAACATTAATCACCTTTTTACACGAATATCTCCATATTTTATATGATAAGTATCATAAAGTGCATGTAACGGCTCAGGAGGTACACCGTGATCTGCCCGAAATGTGCCCGACACTCCCGGTTCTGAATCGATATAAGATAAAATTGTTTTCACACATATTTGCTCAATTTTTGCACATTTTTTGATATAATTCAGCCCATGATTATTGAACTTGGCGTAGCAAAACAGGGACGGATCAACAGCCCTGACAATGATGAGACCACGGAGATCATCGAGCGTCCCTCCGGAGGTGAGTCCATCATCTATTGCAACGGCATGCGCAATGACCAGCCCAGCAAAACCATTTCATCCATCATCGTGAACCGCGTGCTGGAAAAAGTTGCGGAAAATTTCCGGGACAGCACCGCACTGAAAAGCGTTTCCGACCAAATCTATCGCGAACACTCCGGGCACATCTGCGGTGATCTCTGCATGATCTCCACGGACTTCGAATCCAGAACCATCGTTGTCAGCCGCTGTGCCGATTTCCCGGTCTATTTTTACCAGCGCGGCGTTCTGGACTCCTGGCACTCCCCTGCTGAAAAGATCGGTTCATCAAAGGCCATGCATCCCTCCATCACGGAACTTCCCATGGAACCGGGAACCACGATCCTGATGCTTTCGGAAGGCGCGATGAATGCCGGGAAAAACACCCTTCAGGAAGACGAGGTCGAAGATCTGATCCTCAGTACCGTTGAAGAAAGTGTTGAGCTTTCCGCGGATCTGATGGCAGAATTCTTTTTGAAACGAGCTGTCACCCTCGACGGCTATAAACCCAAGCAGGATATGACAGTCATCGTGATGAAAGTCTGCTCCGACTCTCCGACATTTTCCCGCAAAATTTTGATCACCTTTCCTGTTCCGAAATATCAATCAATCTTTGACTGATTTTTACAACTCACCTTTATTATGGCACACATATTGCAACTATTTAATACAAATTGACAATTGTTGTGGAGGGAGAAAATGGATATTTTAAATCTTGTGAACAAGCTTGAGGAGCTTTTCAGCCAGGGCCGTTCGCTGCCATTCACTCACAATGTTGTCATCAATGAAGACCAGATGATCGATCTGATCGATCAAATGCGTATTTCCATTCCGGAAGAAATCAAACGCTCTCAGCAGATTCTCGCCCAGCGCGACCGTATCCTTGCACAGGCGAAGGACGAGCATGACCGAATGATCGAAATTGCCAATGAAAAGCGGGAACAGCTGATTTCTTCTCATGAGATCTCGATCGAAGCCCAGAACCGTGCCAAGCAGATCATTTCTCAGGCACAGACGGAAGCGGAAGTGATCAAACAGGAAGCCGACAAATATGCGCTGGAGAGCCTGAAAAAACTTGAGATCGAGATGGAGCGTTCCATCGCTCAGGTTCGCAACGGCATCAAGGCTTTAGATTATAACAATTCTGAAGAGTCCGATAACCAGAACAACGAATAAACTTTCTTCATATTTCTCTTGAGTTTTCCTATCTTCCAAACCGCGGCTGAAACAGCCGCGGTTTTGGATTTAAATTCAGGAGCCTGCTCCTTTCCTGTCCGGATCTTACAGCATCCTGCATGTACAGCAAATCTGAATATGAAGCACACGGGGACGGTTCCGCAGTGCCGGCTTCGCGGCAGCAGCGAAACCGTCCCCGTTGTGCTTCATATTCAGAATTCCTTCTGCATGTACCTTATTCATTGTATAAGCAAGAAACAGTAGTAGAATTTTATTGGTGTTTTTATCTCCAAACAGATGATGCTATCTCTGTGCAGAATAAAGGACAAAAATCAATGAATAAAAGCCGAAATCAATCATTCCAAAATACAAATCCGAAAACAATAACTCCTTCCTTTACGCCGCTGGGTACCTGGGCGTTTTCCATCAGTACGGCCATCGGCTGGGGATCCTTTGTTGTCACCTGTTCGGCTTATCTTTCCCAGGGCGGGATTCTCGGCACGATTTTTGGTCTGATCCTCGGCATGCTGGTGATCCTTATCATCAACCGGAACCTGGTTTACTGCATCGAGCGCAGTCAGGACGCGGGCGGCATCTATACCTATGGGCGGAAAGTCTGCAATTAT
Source organism: uncultured Leptolinea sp. (assembly GCA_964457635.1). Classification (GTDB taxonomy): domain Bacteria; phylum Chloroflexota; class Anaerolineae; order Anaerolineales; family Anaerolineaceae; genus Flexilinea. The sequence continues at coordinate 2,104 of CAYWGX010000202.1, read as the reverse complement.
GATGTAGGCTTCCTGATCGGCTGGTTTCTGCTGCTGGCCTATATTGCGGTGTTTTGGGCAAACATCACGTCCCTGCCGCTTTTTGCCCGGAGATTCCTCGGCTCAGCATTCCAATTCGGATACATTTACACTGTTTTCGGCTACGATGTTTATCTCGGTGAAGCCATTCTTTCCATAGCGGTAATGGCTCTGGCCGGACTGCTGTGCATGCACAGCAAAAAAATCCCGCAGACACTGGTGATCATCATGTCCTTCATCTTTATGGGCGTGGTGACATTTTGTGCAGTTTTTGCGCTTTCAAAACACGGCAGCAGCGGCTATACCTTTGACCCGCTTTACCTTCCTGATCACCGCCGTTTCTCACAAATTGTCCATATCGCGGTCATTTCCCCCTGGGCTTTTATTGGCTTCGAAAATGTGGCACATTTTTCGGCTGAATATACCTATCCCGTCAAAAAAATCCGCAAGGTCCTGCTGGCGTCTGTGCTGCTTTCCACCCTGTTTTATATCCTGATGAGTCTGCTTTCCGTAACGGCTTATCCGCCGGAATACGGCAGCTGGCTGGAATATATCCGGGATATGAACAATCTGGAAGGCATCAAAGCACTTCCGGCTTTCTACGCAGCTGAGCATTATATGGGCAAGGCCGGCATCGATATCCTGATGGCGGCACTGCTTTCCGTAGTACTGACCAGCATCATCACAAACATGATCGCGGTCAGCCAGCTGCTTTATGCCTTCGGACGGGATCACGAATTTGCCGCTCCGCTCGGGAAACTGAATCGGCATCAGATTCCCGGGAATGGCTACCTCACAGTTATGATCATCTCCTGTTTCATTCCCTTCCTTGGCCGGACTGCCATCGGCTGGATCGTGGATGTCACCACTATCGGAGCAACCATTATTTACGGCTTTTTGTCTTATGCTGTACTCTGTGACGCAAAAAATGAACATGATCGGACGGAAACAATAACCGGTACACTGGGCATGATCATCATGGTCTGCTTTGCAGTGATGCTCCTGGTGCCGAAGCTGATTTCTTATGATGCTATGGCTTCGGAATCCTATCTGTTATTTGCGGCCTGGTCCCTGCTGGGGCTGCTGGTGTTCCGGCATGTCCTCCGGAAGGATACAGAACGGTCTTACGGGAAATCCGTTGTCGTCTGGATCATGCTGCTCCTGCTTATGCTGCTGACAGCCATGATGTGGTTGAACCGCTCCGCCACAAATATCACCAATACATCCATGGAAGATATCGATGCTTTTTACCAGGGCTATTTTGAGCTTGGAACCTATCCGGAAGAGGAAGCACAGGCTTTCCTTGAGAAACAGTCTGACCGGATCGAGGATGCCAATTCCCGCAGGACTTACATCGCTTACGGGCTGTTTATCCTCTCCGTGCTGGTGATGCTCAACAATTTCCGAACCGCAAGAGACCGGGAAGAGAAATATCAGCAGGAACTGAATTCCGTCAGACAGATGAGCGCTACAGACCCGCTTACCGGTGTCAAGAACAAGCACGCCTATATACAGTGGGAAGAGCGCATCAATACCGAGATCGATGACAAGACCTGTGAGCCATTCGCGGTGGTGGTGTGCGACATTAATGACCTGAAACGCATCAATGATACCATGGGACACAAGGCGGGCGATATGGTGATCCGGGAAGCCTGTATGACGATCTGCAAAACCTTCAAGCGCAGCCCGGTGTTCCGTACCGGCGGTGATGAATTTGTGGTGATCCTGAGAGGGGAAGATTATAACGCCCGTCAGGAACTGTTTGACAGCGTTCTTAATAACTCCGAAGAGCGGATCCGCTCCGGACAGTATGCCATCGCTATCGGCATGGCGGACTATATCCCCGGGGAGCATACCTCCCTGCTTTCCGTGTTTGAACCTGCGGACAAAGATATGTACACCCATAAACGACACCTGAAGGATGTCTGGTATCGTCCGGACTATTATTAAGTAAAAGGTAAAAAGTAAAAGGTAAAATGCGGTAAGTCAGGCTGAATTTTTCGCCCTCATATGTACAATTGATAATATAATAGATATAATATAGTTAAAATCTATATCTGATGATTGAATTCGGGTATTAGACAAA
>CAYWGX010000201.1:0-5174 GCA_964457635.1 uncultured Leptolinea sp. | reverse complement strand
TTACGATTCCGAATCCTTCGAGCACCAGGTACAGCCCGGTATGGTCTATATCTCCCAGCCCACCGAATACGGAACCATCTACTCCAAAGCCGAGCTGGAAGCTATCTCCAAAATCTGTCACAAATTCCACCTGCCGCTCTTCGTGGACGGTGCCCGGCTGGGCGCGGCACTGGTCTGTGAGGAAAATGACCTCACCCTCGCCGATCTTGAAGAACTGGCCGACATCTTTTACATCGGCGGCACCAAAAACGGTGCCCTCTTCGGGGAAGCCGTCGTGGTCTCCAGTCCGGAGCTCACCCCCTGCTTCCGCTATATGATCAAACAGAAGGGCGGCATGCTGGCCAAGGGACGGCTGCTGGGGATCCAGTTTGCCGAGCTCTTCCGTGATGAACTCTATTTCGACCTGGCACGTCACGCGGTAGAGCTCGCGCAGAAGCTGCAAAAGGGCATCGAAGAACTGGGCTATTCCTTCATGCTCAAGAGTCCCACCAACCAGATATTCCCAATCTTCCCGGATGAACTGATCCATCAGCTGGAAGACAAATATTCCTGCTCCTACTGGGACTGGGGCCGCACCGACCCGCAGCACTCCATCACCCGTATCGTCACCAGCTGGGCGACCGATCCGAACGCAGTCGATTCCTTCCTGAGCGACCTGGAGCAGCTCACGAAATAGGGAAATCCACACGAAATGAATATGAAGCACATGGGGACGGTTTTGCTGCTGCCGCGAAACCGGCACTGCGGAACCGTCCACGTGCTGCGCCAATAATGTGCGGTTAATTTTCCATAGCCAGAATTGCTGATACGGAAAGATTCCTGTGTCATGATGCAGGTTCTTTCCGGCATCATGACATATCGCATGACAGGCAGTATAATATATGGTAATTCTGACTGTTTGAATAAGGATTTTTGGTTTTATGATCAAATCAGAGAAAGAGGTACTTTCTGTTCCCGACTACATCCTCTGCGCAGTAACGGCCTTCAGCTTCACCGCAGCCACAGACTACATAGAAACCGGCAGCTTCACACCAAGCGTTGGGTATGTGCTTGCCGCCCTCGTATTGTTTGCGATCCTGCTCTGCGTCACCTGGCTGCTGCGGAGGTCACTGCTGAAGCTCAATGCCGTTCCCGGCAGCGAACACGGAATTTTTCGCTTCTTTGCAAAGGTGATGCAAAACCGCTTTCACATCCTGATCATCGCGGCTTTCATTATTCTGTGCTGGATCCCCATTCTGCTGCTCCTTTACCCGGGCACTTTTATCAATGACACCTGGGGACAGCTGATCCAATTTATCAAATTCAGCAGAGGCGAAGGCGGCCTCAGCGACCACAACCCGCTGTTCACCACATTTCTGATGGGAAGATTTATCGTCCCCCTCGCGCAAAAGACCGGAGAGTGGCACTTTGTGATCTTTGCCTATGTGCTGATCCAGGCCCTTCTCACCGCACTGGCCTTTTCATGCACGGTCGATTATGCACTGAACAAACTGAACGCCGGCAGCAAAGCCGCCTTTTTTATGATGCTCGTTTATTGCCTGCTGCCGATCTACCCGGCCAGCGTGCAGACCGTCTCCAAGGATGCCCTCTATGCCTGGATCTATGTCTTCTTCACGCTCGGGTACCTGGAAGTTGTGCAGTCGGAGGGAAAGGTCCTGCGGAAAGCCGGCTTTGTGATCCTTTTCACCCTGTCTGCCCTGTTCTGCTGCCTCACGCGAAAGATCGGCCTTTATGTCATTCTGGGGTCTCTGGTTATCCTGTTTCTGTTCTGCCGGAAAAACCGCCTGATCCTTTTGATCCCCGTGCTGTGCTGCTTCATCGTGATGAACCTGCTCTTTCCGGTCATCATCGAAAAACTGGATGCCATTCCGGGCGGTGTGCAGGAAAAATACTCGATTCTGTTCCAGATGACCGCCCGGTATTTCCGGGATTACCCCGAAGACATCACCCTGGAAGAATATGCTGTGGTAGACAAGGTGCTTTATCCGGAGGAGATGGCAGAGGTCTATGATCCGACTTTTGCCGATCCGGTGAAGAAGCATACCCAAAAAGGTGCCAAAGAGGACTACGATGAATACCTCAAGGTCTGGTTCCAAATGGGACAACGGCACCCGGATGCCTATATTGCCGCAGCCAACAGCATGCTGGCCGGATGGTTTTCCTGGACCAAATACGCTCCGCTGATGAACATGGACCACCGCAATCAGCTGGACTCCCAATACCTGCCGAAATGGGTCGCCCTCCGCTATATCTCAGAAAACACAGCCCGGTCCTGTGAGATGATGTTCGAGAAATTATACGAAAATCCCTTCACCCGGCTGTTTTTCACCTATGGCTTCTACGCCACCATGGTTCCATTCTTCTTCGCGGGAACCGTGCTGCGGAAATGGAAGAGCGGAAAACGGTACTGGCTTGCGATCGTCCCGCTGTTCCTCTCGCTGGCACTGGGATGCTGGCTTGCACCCGCTTCAGTGTTTCTGGAAGGGAAACGCTATCTTTACCCCATCACCTATACGATCCCGCTGCTTTGTATGTGGTGCCTGTACATTTACCGTGAAAACAACAACCGGGAGGTATAAAGCTCATGGCTGTCGCGATCCATATTGAAATTGATGCCCTGTTCCTGCTGATCCTCTGCGTCATCGCCTGGCAGATCACCCACAGTGTCAGCCAGCAGATGAACCGCATTCTGTTCAAATATGTCGTCTTCGGCAACATGTTCATTCTTATTCTGGACATTCTCTGGATGCTTATCGAAGGCCGGACCTTTCCCGGGGCAAGAGCTCTCAACAGTATCATCAACGCCATATATCTGGGCTCTGTCGTCATCATGGGCGGTGTCTGGTACCTTTATGTGCTGGAAAGCCTTGGCTATAAGCTCACGAAAAAACTGACGCTGCTGGTCCTTACGCCCGGTTTTATTCTTTTCATCCTGAATCTGCTTTCCATCCGGACCGGCTGGATCTTTTACATCAGTGAAGACAACTACTACATGCGGGGGCCGCTGTTTATCGTGCAGACAGTCTTCGCCCTGCTGATGCTCTTTGCGTCCATGGTGCATCTGGCCATATTCTACTTTCTGCCCCAGACAAAGATATCCAAACACAGCATCCTGCGCCTGATGACCTTCTACATCGTCCCCTTTGTCGGTACCATCCTGACGCTGCCCTTCGCGGGCATGCCCGGCACCTGGACCTGTGCAGCAGTCTCCGTAATCCTGATGTACATGAATGATCAGGACAACGCCATCCTGCGGGACAGCCTCACCGGCCTCAACAACCGCAAGACACTGGACTCCACCTTTGCATCCTATATCCATCAGGTCACCGAGGTCAGGAACCTTTTCCTGTTCATCATGGACCTGAATGACTTCAAGACCATCAATGATACCTATGGACATCCTGTCGGCGACCAGGCACTGGTCGAGACCGCTAAGCTGATCACGGAATCCGTGAAAGACACCCAGGCCATCGTGGTCCGCTTCGGCGGGGATGAATTTGTCGTCATGACTTTCTTCTATGGAAACGCGAACGCAGCCGCCTATGAAAAACAGCTCAAACAAGCCTTTACAGACTGGAACAATGCACACGATGTCCCATACACGCTGATTATCAGCATCGGGTACAGCCGCTACCATGACGGCCAGACCCTCGCAGACATGCTCGCCAAGGCTGACGAAAAACTCTATCAGGAAAAACGCGCTCAAAAAGTCGGCAGATAAGAGATAAGAGATAAGAAATAAAGACGAACCGCCGGAGTCACCGGCGGCCCGTTTTTATTTCTTATCTCTTAATTCCTATTTCTCCTCGTTCACCATATCCTGATAAAACTCATAGGCTTCTTTGTCAGTGTATTTCTCATGGACGATCTTGCCCACGGCCTGTGCCATGATGGGCGCGTGGTTGGACTGGAAGATGTTGCGGCCCATGTCCACACCGTTGGCACCGTGGCTAATAGAGTCATAAGCCAGTTTCAGCGCTTCCGGTTCCGGCAGCTTCTTGCCGCCTGCCACTACGATCGGCACCGGACTGGCCGCGACGATCTCTTCGAAGTTTTCGCAGTAGTAGGTCTTGATGATGTTCACGCCCAGTTCCCCGAGGATGCGGGTCGCCAGCTTGAAGAAGCGGTCCGTGCGTTCCATCTGCTTGCCGACTGCCACAACGCCCATGGTCGGGACAGAGTATTCCAGCCCGGCGTTGATGCAGCGGGAGAGGTTATCCAGGGAGGACAGCTGACCGTCCGCGCCAATGAAGGTCTGCACCGCCATGCAGTCCGCATTCATGCGGATGGCATCCTTGATGTCCACAGCCAGCACTTCGTGGGAGAGGTCATCCTGCACCATGGAGGAGCCGGAGGTCACGCGCAGCGCAACGCCTTTTTTGTTTTCCGGCGGTACGCAGGCCCGCAGCGCTCCGCGGGTACCCATCAGCACATCGATATAAGGCATCAGCGTCGGGATCAGCAGGTCCAGACGTTCCAGGCCCGCGGTGGAACCCATGAAATAGCCATGATCGAAGGCAAACATCACGGTGTTGCCGCTGACCGGATTGAAGATGTTGGAAAGATGCTTTTTCATGCCCCAATCCAGGTGATTGGCGCCTTTGATATAAAAACCTTTGTTGTTGGCAAAGGGCACGTCAGTATGATAATTCTTGGCGATTTTCACGCCTTCAAGATCTGCCATAATTTCCTCCATTGATTAAAGGTGAAAGGTGAAGGGTGAAAGGTGAAGAGAAGGTGTCGCTACGCGACGGATTTTCATAGAAGATGATCAGTATTTTGCAGTCATCGGAAAGCAAATAGCGCTCCGAACTTCTATCTCCAAACAATAATGCAGCGAAGCTGCTTCATTATTTTCAACCTTCAACCTTCACCTTTCACCTTTAAGACAAAGGAGTACGGGTTTCCCCGTACTCCTTTGCATAATGATTAGAAGTTGTAGTTAGCAACGTTCTCAGCGGTGAAGACAACGCGTTCCGGAAGCAGAACGACACCATTGTTGACGTCGGCGGTGGTGTCACCGGGGACGAGGGCTTCGTTGGCAACGATTTCGCAGTCGCCGATGCCGGGGACGTTGATGGTGTCACCGGCGTGGGCTTCGTTACCGGCAGCCAGGTAGGCGCCGAAGTAGCAGCCCAGAGCGCCCTGGATACCGCAGTCCCACAGACCCCAGC
>CAYWGX010000200.1:0-5182 GCA_964457635.1 uncultured Leptolinea sp. | reverse complement strand
AAGAATGATGCTGGATATCATCGGTGACAATTAACCGAGATTATCCTTTATAAATAAAGCGTTACTATTCAGCGCACTTTAAATAGATATTGAAATACTGCATAAACTCCCGATTCATTGTTCCGGATTTTTTTCAGCAGTTGTTCAATCTCTGTGTGCTCCGTTCTGAATAGCTGCTGTGAAGTAATTATTATAGAGGTATTATTATGAGCGAAAAACAAATTCGAGACTGTAAAGTCCTGATCATCGGCTCCGGCCCTGCAGGATTGAGCGCGGCGATCTATACCGGACGGGCGGGACTGGCTCCCGTCATCATCAGCGGGCCGACCTTCGGCGGACAGGCATCTCTGACCGCGGATATCGAAAACTACCCCGGTTTCGTGGAATCCGTCAGCGGGTCTGAGCTGATGGACAAATTCCGCGAACAGGCGGAAAAGTTCGGTGCCGAAATCGTCTCCGATGTTGTAGAAAAGGTGGACTTCTCCGCGCAGCCGCTGATCGTTGAGACCGGTGTCACCACTTACCGCTGTGAACGGGTCATCATCACCGCCGGCTCCAATCACCTGCCGCTGAACGTCCCGGGCGAGAAGGAATTCACCGGACGCGGTGTCTCCTACTGCGCCACCTGCGATGGCTTCTTCTACCGCAAGAAGAACGTGGCTGTGGTGGGTGGTGGCAACTCTGCCGTGGAAGAAGCGGAATTCCTGACCCGCTTCGCTGCTTCCGTCACCATCATCCACCGCCGTGACGCGCTGCGCGCCGACAAGATCGTTCAGGATCGGGCTTTTGAGAATCCGAAGATCCACTTCTGCTGGAATTCGGTCGTGGAAGAGATCGTCGGGGAAGAAAAGGTCACCGGACTGAAGCTGAAGAACGTCAAAACCGGTGAGGAAAGCCTGATGCCCATCGACGGTGTCTTTGTTTTTGTCGGTACAAAGACCGTCACCGATATCTTCGAAGGTCAGCTGGAGATCGAAAACGGCACCATCAAGGTCGGTCCGGACATGCAGACTTCCGTCCCGTATGTCTATGCCGCCGGTGAATCCGTCGACAGCCGCTACCGCCAGGTCATCGTCTCCGCCGCCCTCGGTGCCCAGGCGGGGATCTCTGTATCAAAAACCTATTAGTTAGTAGTGGATAGTGAATAGTGGGTAGTGGTCAGTGGTTAGTTCAATAAGGTGCTGATTCGCGGCAGGATAAAAACTAAAACGAAGAAAACGGTTTGCCATGACAGTTGTCACCATGGCAGACCGCTTTTTTTCTCTACTTTAGGATTTCCGCTTCTTAACTTTGGATTTTCCTACACCTTGACTTTAGATTTTCCGTATGTTATACTTTAGATTATCTGGTTCTTAACTTTAGATTTTCCGGAGGTATGTATGATAAAAAGAACAGCTGAAAAAACCCTTCTTCGTTTGGCTTCTCAATTTCCGGTCATAGGGATCACCGGACCGAGACAAAGCGGAAAATCAACTTTAGCTCAGCATACCTTTCCGGAAAAGCGATATGTAACATTTGATGACAGAAATTTACGTGAACTGGCAGCAGCCAACCCTATCGATTTCATCAGTGCCTTTCCGGACGGAGCTATTATTGATGAAGTACAAAAGGTTCCTGAGATCTTTGATGCAATCAAATATCATGTTGATCAAACACCATGGTGCCCGGGAAAATTTATTCTGACCGGTTCCAGTCAATTTCACCTGAAAAAAAATATGTCCGATAGTATGTCGGGACGCGCTTCCTTTTTGAATCTGCTGCTTTTTTCAATTCGCGAATTGGATGAAGCAGGACTTCTGCCGGAAAAACCTTACCCTCTGATTTTCAAAGGAGAATATCCCCCGCTTCACGATCAGGTGAAAAACTTTATGCCTTATGACTGGTTTGAAAGTTATATTGATACTTATTTGGATCGGGATGTAAAAGAACTGGTAAAACCGGATAATCTTTCAGTCTTCAGGAAGTTCATTCAAGTCTGTGCAGTCCACAGCGGACAACTGCTTTCGAAAGAAAGCATTGCCAGGGATGTGGGTGTTTCAGCTCCGACAATTACTTCATGGCTGTCTATACTGGAAACATCCTTTATTATTCATTTTCTGGAACCGGACTCCAACAATCTTGGAAAATCAGTCGTAAAAACACCGAAATTATATTTTATCGACTCAGGACTTCTTTGTCATTTGCTTCGACTGGAATCAGTTGAGGATCTGCTTCTCAGCCGGCATAAGGGAGCAGTGGTGGAAACATTCGCAGTCAGTGAGCTGCTGAAACAGCGCATGAATCAGGGAAAGAAGCCAAATCTGACATTTTACCGGGACAAAACCGGGTTTGAAGTGGATACGATTGCAGACTGGAAACATACTTTTGCAATCGAAATCAAAAGTGCAAACGCTCCGGAGTCAAAATTATCGGCAAATACCCGAAAATATCTGGAGCTGAGAGGAGATGAAAATGCCCAAAATGCTGTCTTTTATCTGGGTGATTTAAGTATGAAAATTAACAACACGTCCTACGTCAGCTGGAAAGACTGGGGAAGATTTTTGGAAGGATAGATAATACAAATTGCCCGGGGACAACTCTGCAGAGTTGTCCCCGGATTTGAAAGCTTTTACAGCACGTGCACGGATTCGGGATCGAAGCACAGGCAGCACTTTTCACCGACGTTATAGATGCGCTTGTTCTTCGGGTTGTGATCTTCCAGCTTCACCAGCGTGTTTCCCACCATCACATGATAGTTCTGGTAGGACCCCATGAAGCAGGAAAGGATCACGTTGCAGGGAAGTCCGCCCTGATCGGCGAGAGTCGCCGCTTCCGGACGCAGCACGATGGTGTACTCTTTCCCCTTTTCCATATCCGCATTGCCGACCGCTTTGACGGGACTGCCTTCGATATTGAGCGTTACATAATCTCCATCCCGGTTCAGCATCGGGCCTTTGAGGAAGTTCGCCTCACCAATGAAATCAGCCACAAACTCGCTCTTCGGGTGATAATAGATCTCCTGGGGGTTCCCCATCTGGGCGACCACGCCCTTTTCCATGATAATGATCTTGTCGGAAAGGGCCATGGCTTCGGACTGGTCATGGGTCACATAAATAGCCGTGATGCCGACCTCCTGCTGGATGCGGCGGATCTCGGTACGCATCGAGACACGCAGCTTGGCATCCAGGTTGGAAAGCGGTTCATCAAAAAGCAGAACAGAAGGCTCGATCACCAGCGCCCGGGCCAATGCCACACGCTGCTGCTGTCCCCCGGAAAGCTGGTTGGTCATACGGCCTTCCATGCCTTCCAGACCCACAAGCTTCAGCATACCCAGCACCCGACGTTTGATTTCATCCTTCGGCATCTTGCGCAGCTTCAGCCCATAGGCCACATTGTCAAACACGTTGTAGTGTGGCAGCAGCGCATAGCTCTGGAACACCATGGCAGTATCGCGCTTGTTCGGGGTCAGCTCATTGATCGCTTCATCCCCGATATAAATTTCGCCTTCATCCGGGCTCTCAAACCCCGCGATCATCCGCAGTGTGGTGGTCTTTCCACAGCCGGAAGGCCCCAGCAAGGTCACAAAAGACCCCGGCTCGATCTCCAGTGAGGTATCCTTCACTGCATAAAAATCTTTGCCCGTTTTCGGATCCTGATAGATTTTTGAAATGTGCTCGAGGCGCACACCTTTTTTAACTTTTCCCATGACTAATCCTCCTTGATCTTTCTGCTGGTGCCGAAGTATTTCGTAAACAGATTCATCAGCAGAACGGCACCGTAGGTGATGATGATCAGAATCGTAGCGAATGCGCAGGCCAGGCTGTAGGAGCCCTTTTCAGCAAATTCATTGATCTGCACCGTGATGAGCAGGTACTGCGGTGTCACGAGCAGGATGATCGCGGAAATCGCTGTAATGCTGCGGACAAATGATGTCACAAGACCGGAGAGGAAAGAATCCTTGATCAGCGGCAGCGTGACCGTCATAAAGACCTTGAAGCTGTCAGCCCCCATGTCATAGGCAGATTCTTCGATAGATTTATCGATCTGCCGCAAAGCGGAAATACCCGATCGGGTACCCGTCGGCAGGGAACGGACAATAAACACGATGATCAGAATCAGCCCCGTACCGTAGATGCCCTGCAGGAAACCGGTATGGAACACACCGCCGGAAAAGCCGCGGATATATCCCACACCCAGCACCGTACCCGGCACAGCCATGGCCAGCATGGAGACCGCTTCGATAAAACCCTTGCCGCGGAAACTCCGCTTCACCACCAGGTAGGAGATGATCATGGAAAGCAGTGCGGTAATCGGGGAGGCGATCAGGGACAGGACAAAGGAGTCCTTGAAGGCTTTGAAACCTTTATAACGGGTGAAGACCAGTTCATACCATTTTGTGGTCAGCGGGAAGAATTTGCGCCCCCAGGTCGGGAAGAAGGAACCGATCGGCACGCAGATATACATCAAAATCACGAAAATCGCAGCCAGCGTGCAGAGGATGGTCAGCGGCACTTTGACAGATTTATCCTCCATCAGCATACGGGCGCGGGAAGCTTTCCCGGTCAGAGTGGCAGCCGTCTTGGCTTCCAGATAATACTTCTGCACCGCAAACATCAGGAGGGTGATGCACAACAGGACCACAGCCATGGCAGCCGCACCGGCCTTGTCATAGGCACCGGTGATCTGCAGATAGATGGTGGTGGCCAGGGTGTCATAGGAACCGCCGATGAGCATCGGGTTGGCAAAGTCCGCGATGGACTCAATGAAGGTCACCAGAAAGGCATTGCCGAGACCCGGCAGCAGCAGCGGGAGCGTAACATCGCCGAAAACACGCCAGCGGCTGGCGCCCATATCCCGGGCCGCCTCTTCCAAAGAGGGATCGATGTTCTTCAGCAGACCTTTGAGCATCATGTAACAGACCGGGAAGAAGGTCAGCGTCTGGACGATGACGATGCCCCAGTAGCCATAAACACTGTTGTCGTAGATCCCGAGGATGTGACGAGTGATGATCCCGGCTTTCCCAAAGAGCATGATCATGGAAAGGGAAAGCACAAAAGGCGGAGAGACAACCGGCAGCATGGAAACGACCTGGAACAGGCCGCCTACAAATTTGTTCAGCCGCACGTAAACTTCCACATACGCAAAGATCAGCCCCACAAAGGTCGAAAGCAGACCCACCACAAAGCCGACCATGAGCGTGTTG
>CAYWGX010000199.1:0-5185 GCA_964457635.1 uncultured Leptolinea sp. | reverse complement strand
GCGTCACCCCTTACTACAACAAAGCCACCCAGCGCGGGCTGATCGAAATGTACACTGCCATCGCCAACGCGGTCGACAAACCGCTGATCCTTTACAATGTGCCCTCCCGCACCGGCGTCAACATCGAACCGTCCACCTATGACGTGCTGGCCGACCATCCGAACATTACCGGCATCAAAGAAGCCAACGGCAACATCGCCAAGATCGTGGAAACCGCCGGTATCGTCAAAGGTCGTCTGGACATCTGGTCCGGAAATGATGACCAGATCACCCCGATCCTTGCCATGGGCGGCGCAGGAGTGATCTCCGTCCTTTCCAACGTGATGCCGAGCCAGACGGTGGAGATCTGCACCCGCTTCTTCAGCGGCGACGTTGAAGGCAGCGCCGACCTGCAGTGCGAGCTGATGCCGCTGATCAAAGCGCTGTTCTGCGAAGTCAACCCGATCCCGGTCAAAGCCGCCATGGCAGCCATGGGATATTGTGAAAATTACGTTCGTCTGCCGCTGACAACCATGGAAAGCGCACACGAACAGCAGTTATTGAACATTATGCGCGGTCACGGTCTGATCGCTTAGGAGTAAACTCATGAAAATTCTTGTACACGGTGCCGGCGGGCATATGGGGCAGGTCGTCTGCCGAATGGCTGAAAGCGGGAAATGCGGAGCCAGACTGATGGCTCAGGTCAGTCCGGAATTCAGCTCAAACCCTGCGAATGATGTTTATACAACGCTCAATGAATTTGAAGATGATGTGGATGTGGTCGTCGATTTTTCCAATCACAATTCCACCCCGGCTCTGCTGGACTACTGTATCGCAAGAAAGTTCCCGGTCGTCATCGCAACCACCGGACAGACGGAAGCTGAAAAAGAGATGATCAAAGAAGCCGCGAAGCAGATCCCGGTCTTCTTTTCTGCCAATATGTCGGTCGGGATCGCAGTGCTTGCGAACATCGCCCGAAAAGCGGCGAAAGTCTTCCCGGACGCCGACATCGAAATCATTGAAAGACATCACAACCGTAAGATGGATGTTCCCAGCGGCACCGCACTGCTGCTGGCGGATGCCATCCATGAAGCCCGTACCGATGCGGAATTCGTCATCGGCCGTCATGAAAACGGCAGACGCCGCCATCAGGAAATCGGTATCCATTCCCTGCGTCTCGGCAATGAAGTCGGCACCCATGAGATCATCATCACCAACGGAAACGAGACGATCACGCTCAAACATGAAGCCGAAAGCCGCGAACTCTTCGCTGAAGGCGCTCTGAAAGCCGCAGCTTTCCTCTGCGGGAAAGAGCCCGGTCTTTACACCATGAAAGACCTGCTCGCCTGACCGGTGAGATGTGAGAGGTGACACCATGATGGATGCTCAGGAGATCATCAACTATATCGGCAGCGCGGAAAAGAAAACGCCGGTCAAACTTTACGTCAAAGAATCCGCACCGATCGACTGGGGCAAAGCCAAGGTCTTTGGTGCCGGAGACAAGATCGTTTTCGGAGAGTGGAAAGAACTGGAACCGATCCTGAAAGCAAATGAAGACAAAATCGCGGATATCGTGATCGAGAATGACCGCCGCAACAGCGCCATTCCCATGCTCGACATCAAAGGTATCCCGGCCCGCATCGAGCCAGGTGCCATCATCCGCGAACAGGTTGAGATCGGTCCGAATGCCGTCATCATGATGGGCGCCATTCTCAACATCGGCGCAGTCGTCGGAGAAGGCACCATGATCGACATGGGCGCGGTCCTTGGCGGACGTGCCACCGTCGGGAAACATTGCCATGTGGGAGCCGGAGCCGTATTGGCAGGTGTCATCGAGCCTGCTTCCGCCACCCCGGTCATTGTGGAAGACAACGTTTTGATCGGTGCCAATGCCGTGGTGATCGAAGGCGTCCATATCGGTGAAAATGCGGTCGTGGCCGCCGGTGCTGTCGTCATCGAAGATGTCCCGGCCAACATGGTCGTCGCAGGCTGTCCCGCCCGTGTGATCAAAGAGAAAGACGCCGGTACATCCCAGAAGACAGCGCTTGAATCCATGCTGCGGAAACTTTAGCGAATCAAGAATGAAGAAAGAAAAATGAAGAAGACACTTCCATTTTCTTATGAACAGATACAGGAATGGTCCGGCAGATACCCCACTCCTTTCTATGTCTACGATGAAACAGGGATCCGGGAGACAGTCAAATCTGTCAACGATGCCTTTGGCTGGAACCCGGGATTCCGGGAATATTTTGCCGTCAAAGCCACTCCGACGCCCGCCATCCTGCGCATCATGGAAGAACTGAATTGCGGAGCGGACTGCTCCTCCATCCCGGAGATCCTTTTGGCAAAGGGCAGCGGGATCAGCGGACAGCGCATCATGTTCACCTCCAATGAGACTTCGGCAGCCGAATATCAGACGGCAAGAGATGCCGGTGCGATCATCAACCTGGATGACCTGACCCAGATCGAAAACCTGGAAAACGCCTGCAGGATCCCGGAAACGGTCTGCTGCCGCTATAACCCCGGACAGTTCAATTACGCCACCAATGCCATCATGGGTCATATGTATGACACCAAGTTCGGCATGAAAAAAGACCAGATGTTCCGGGCGCTCAAGACCCTGCACGATAAGGGTGCCGTACATCTCGGCATCCATGCCATGCTCACATCCTGCTCGCTGGAGCAGGAATACTATCCTGCACTGGCACGGGAGCTCTTCGGGCTCGTTCTTGAGATCCGGGAGACCCTCGGCATCACCCTTTCCTTTGTAGATATGGCTGGCGGCATCGGCATTCCCTACAAACCGGAGCAGAACCCCATCGATATCAAAGCCGCCGGTGAAGGCGTGCGCCTTGTTTATGAAGAAACGCTCCGCGCAAACGGCATCGAACTGCCGATATACACTGAAATGGGACGCTTCATCACCGGTCCGCACGGTTACCTGCTGACAACTGTCGTCGGCAAGAAACACATCTGGAAGGAATATCTCGGGGTGGATGCCTCTCCCGCCGACCTGATGCGCCCGGCAATGTACGGTGCTTACCATCACATCACTGTCGCCGGAAAGGCTGACCTGCCCGCGGATGAAACGGTGGATGTGGTCGGAGCGCTCTGCGAAAACAACGATAAATTCGCCGTTGACCGCCCGCTTCCGCACACGGAGATCGGGGATGTTCTGGTGATCCATGATGCCGGCGCCCACGGCCATTCCATGGGATATAACTACAACGGCCGCCTCCGCTGCGCGGAATATTTGATGCACGCTGACGGAACGCTCCAAATGATCCGCCGCGCCCAGACCGTTCAGGATTATTTCGCAACACTGGATGTTGATAACGAGTTCAAATTCTGAATGAACACTTTTGAAAGAGCGAGATCATATACTTCCGAACTCTTCGCGATCCGCGAACAGATCCACCGGCATCCGGAATTGGGGAACCAGGAATACCGTACCGCGGAACTGGTGGAAAAGACCCTTCACAGCGTCGGGATCGAAACCCGGCGGGTGACAGAAACTGCCATCGTCGGGACGCTTACCGGCGGCAGACCCGGACTGACAGCTGCACTGCGGGCGGACATGGATGCCCTGCCTGTCAGCGAAGACAGCGGAGCAGATTTTTCCTCCGAAACAGCCGGCATCATGCATGCCTGCGGACATGATGTTCACACCACCGCCGCACTCGGCGCTGCCATGCTCCTCGCCGAACACCGGGAGACCCTTCCGGGAACGGTGAAATTCTTCTTCGAACCGGATGAAGAAGGTTCCGGCGGGGCTGCCCGCATGATCGCAGCCGGATGCATGGAAGGAGTGGATGCTGTCTTCGGAGCCCACGTCGCTCCGGACCTGCCCGCGGGAGTGATCGGGGTACGATACGGAAAATTCTATGCCGCGTCCAACATGTTCACGGTCATCGTTCACGGCCGCTCGGCTCACGGCGCACAGCCGGAACAAGGCATCGATGCCCTGGCTGCCGCTGCAGCCATGATCACGGAACTGCGGACACTCCCTGCCAAACACATCCAGGACCCGGCGATACTCTCCATTGGGATGATCCGCGCCGGAACTGCCGGGAACATCATCGCCGACAGGGCTGAGTTTTCCGGCATCATGCGTACCCTCGGGCCGGAAGACCGGGAAAAGCTGAAAGCAGTCTTTGAGCAAACGATCAGGCTGATCTCGAACGCATTCGGTACAACAGCTGAAATACACATTACGGAAAGCTATGCAGGGATCGTCAACTCTGAGGCTGAGACCCGGCATGTTCAGAAAACCGCGGAAGCCCTTTTCGGAACGGAAAACGTCCGTGTTCTTGCGCAGCCGACCATGACAACAGAAGATTTCGGCTGTTTTATTGACGCGGCAAAAGGATCCTTCTTCCACATCGGCGCCGGCTGCACCGCCCCGCTGCACAATCCGAAATTTCTCCCCGAACCGCTCACTATCATACGTCTTGCCGCCCTGCATGCTGATATAATAGAGCAGTATCTATCCAGGTATCAGGTATCAGGTATCAGGTTTCAGGAATAACAGATTCCCGCCAGATGATACCAAAAAATAACGAAAATATTTCTCATCTGGAGAGTATCATTATAAAATAACAGGGATAAAATCATCCCAGACAAAAGAAAGCTGAAAGTAAATGAAAACCATCGCTTTAAAATTCGGCGGTACTTCCATGGCGGACGCCAATCAGATCCGCAAAGTCACCGCAATCATCAAACAATCCCAGCACCGGCGCTATGTCGTCGTCTCAGCCCCGGGAAAACGCTCTTCCGATGACATCAAAGTCACCGACCTGCTTTACCAATGCTACAACGCCGCAGTGAAGGGCGAAGATTTCGAGCCTGCTCTCGGTCAGATCCGGGAACGCTTTGCCGAAATCATCCGCGATCTGGAACTGAACTTCGACCTGGACAGCGAGATCGAAACCATCCGCAGACACCTTCAGGGCAGCCCGGAAAAGGATTATATGGCCAGCCGCGGTGAATATCTGAGCGCAAAGGTTTTTGCCTGCCATCTGGGTTACAAGTTCATTGATGCCGCGGACTACATCCACTTCAACGAAAACGGTTCGCTGAACTTCCAGAAGACCAAGGAAGACCTGAAAAAGATCCTTACCGTCACCTTCCGCGCGGTCCTGCCGGGATTCTACGGTTCACTGCCGAACGGGAAGATCCATACCTTCTCCCGCGGCGGTTCGGACGT
>CAYWGX010000198.1:0-5243 GCA_964457635.1 uncultured Leptolinea sp. | reverse complement strand
CGGTTTTAATGAGGAGTGAGGAATGAGGAATTTGGAGTGGAAGCTGGAATTCACTCCTAACTCCTCATTCCTCACTCCTCACTTTTTCTTTCCTGATCAATTGCTTCTTTTTATTATTAATTCTGCGGTATCCTGGTCGGTGATGAGGATATCCAGAAAGTTTCCGTTTAATGCGCCGATGATGGCGTTGACTTTGTTTTCGCCGCCGGCGACACCGATGACGTTATTCTGTTTGGCCAGGGTCTCCAGCGGTGTGGTGATGAGCCGGTCATCGATGGGAGATTCCACCGGTTTGCCGTTGATGTCCAGAAAATGGCAGAGTACATCACCGACAGCGCCCTGCATGGCCAGATATCGCAGGTCTTTGGCGGTCATCATGCCGGTGCGGACGGTAGTGGCGTTCTCGTCCATGCCGCCGATGCCGACGATGGACATGGCGGAAAGCGGCACCATCTCCGCGATCTCCCGTACAGCCGGTTCGTTGTTGATGGCTTCCACCATCTCTCTGGTGGACATCACGAAGGGGGCAGGCGTGAGGTAGAGCCGGGCATTGAAGACATGGGAGAAGGTATTCGGCAGGTAGTAGCTGACCCCGCCGGTGAGGGAGACTACGGAGATGCGCGTGCTGCTGTTGTTGGCCAGGTGGTTCAGCACGCGGCAGGTGGTGTCACCGTAGCCCATGTTGATGAAGGCATTGTCCGGCAGGCGGTTTGCAATATAGATCGCTGCAGCCTGAGCCAGTGCTTCATTGCGGTTTTCCATGCCGGTGGCGGAGGGGACAATAAAGACATCCTTGAGCCCGAAGCGTTTGACGATGGTGTTTTCCAGTGCGATATTGGCGTTGTTTTCAGCGATCTTGAATTGGATGATGCCGTACTGCCGGGCTTTTTCCAGCAGTTTGATCACGCGCAGACGCGGAACGCCGACCAGGTCGGCGATCTGCTGTTGTGTCAGATTGTCGATATAGTAATACCAGGCGATCTTCGACATCAGGTCTTCTTCGTATGCTGCGCGTTTGCTCTCGATATCCATTCCCATTCCTTGTGCGAAAATACATTTGTTCCTTTAAAGGTACAAAAGTATAACTTATTATAATCAGCGTAATTGAGTGTGTCAATAGGGGATTACACGGTTTTCTCTACATGTGACATTATTCACTTTTTTCCTGTGTATATCCGCTATTTGAGCGTAATATACCAGGAATTTATGACAAATGACAGGGCCGGTAAGTATTGACAAATCCGGGATACACTGGTAATCTTAAGAACAAAATTATAATGTTGCTTACAAAAGTATGCAAACTGAGTTATCAGGTTTCAGACATCAGGCGCTCGTTTTCAGGGACCGGGAGCCGGATGACGGGGACCGGAAAATCTACCATACGATTCAGCGGTTTCAGATTGCAGAAACTTTAGTTTGCGGATCGAAACAAATAAAAAGCAGGAGCTCGGTTTTATGACCTCTGATGGAAAACAGAAGTTACTCGTCGTAAAGGGAACGACAAAGGCATTCGGACAGAACCGAGTGCTGAAGGGCGTGGATATCGCTGTGGACCGCGGTGAAGTGCTGGCCCTGATCGGCGGAAATGGTGCGGGAAAGAGCACCCTGATGAAGATCATCATGGGCATCTACCAGCCGGACGGCGGTCAGATCTTTATTGACGGCAGGGAGGTGCAGATGAACAATCCTGCTATTGCGCTTGCCGAGGGCGTTTACATGGTCCCGCAGGAGCCGATGCTGTTCCCGAACATGAATGTACTGGAAAACATCACCATGGGGTTCAAGGAATCCACCCTCTCCCTGAAGGGAAGGCTGACGAAGATCATGTCTGAGATCGGCTGGAAAATGGACCTCTCACGAAAGGCAAGTACGCTTTCCATCGCTGAGCAGACCCTGGTTGAGATCCTGCGGGGACTCTTACGGAATTCCAAAATATTGATTCTCGATGAACCGACCTCGGCACTGACCTTTGACGAGGTGGAAGCTTTCTTTAAGGTTGTGAAAGACCTGCGGACGCGGGGAATCGGCATCATCTATATTACTCACCGCCTGGCGGAAGTTTTTGACATCGCTACCCATGTTTCCATCATGCGTGACGGTCAAATCACGCTGGAAGGACCGGTAGAGAATTTCACCCGGGAAATGCTGGTGCAGGGGCTGCTGCCGCCGGACGCTACAAATGAAAAAGAACTGAAATCCAATACGACGATAATTGATTATACGCACCTGAAACCGATCTTTGAACTGCAGAATCTGAGCGGCTACGGGTTTCAGGACATTTCCCTGAAGGTTTATCCCGGTGAGATCCTTGGGATCGCCGGCGTGGTCGGTGCGGGACGCACGGAGCTGGTCTCTACCATCTTCGGACGGGATAAGGTACTGAGCGGCAAGGTGATTCTGGATGGGAAGGATGTGACCGGGAAGCGGACAAAGGAGATCCTTTCCGCAGGAATTGATTATGTCCCGGAAGATCGCCATCTTCACGGGCTGTTCAAGATCAGCTCGATCGCGGCGAATACCACTTCCGCTCTGCTGAAAGACAGCGTGATGGGAAAAGTCCTGCTCAGCAAGAAATATGAAAATCAAATCACGGATAAATACATTGCCGATTTCCGCATCAAAACGATGGACCGCGAACAGTCGGCAGGGAGCCTTTCCGGCGGAAACCAGCAGAAAGTGGTCATAAGCCGGGCACTTTCTACCAAACCGAAACTGGTGATCATGGATGAGCCTACCCGCGGCATTGACGCGGCAGCCCGCGGTGATGTCTATTCCATTATCCATCACCTGCGGGAAGAAGGTGTGGCGGTGCTGCTGGTCTCCTCGGATATGGAAGAGATCATGGAGCTCTGTGACCGGACAGTGACGGTGTTTCAGGGGCACATCAACGGTGAATTCAGCGGGGATGCGATCAATCAGGATAACCTGACGGCCGCTTCCTTCGGGCTGGAGAAATCAGAAATCAGAAATCAGAAATATTTGAAGTCTGATTTACATACGAAAGATATACAAAGGAGTAAGTTACAATCAGGAAGGCGAATGAAATTTCAGTAAGACACTGATACAGAAAGAGAATTGTTTGAAAGGATCTGAATAATTTCTGATTTCTGATTTCCGATTTCTGATTTACTGTAAGGATTGTGCTATGAGAGAATTCTTTAAAAAAGTCAGCGGTGTGCGGTGGGTTTCGAGCCTGTTGTTTTTGATCGCGCTGTTCGTGATTACCGGATTCGTGAATCCGACCTTTTTCTCTTACTCGAACATCATCGCCTGTTTCAATAACTCCTGTGTGTTTATGCTGCTGGCGATCGGAATTTCTTTCACCATCATGACCGGTGAGATCGATGTCTCCATCGGTGCGGTGATGGGGCTGACCGCAGCCATCTCCGGAGTGATCGCGCAATCGAACGGATCCTGGCTGCCCATGCTGGGCTGGGCGATCCTGGTGGGTGCGGTGACCGGATGTGTCAACGGTCTCGGTGTGGCGGTGCTGAAGGTCCCGTCGCTCATCTTTACACTGGGAACCTGCGGTGTGGTCCGCGGTATCGTTTACATTTATACCGGCGGCCGTACGATTGAAAATTTTTCCGGTGCCTTCACCCGCTTCGGCAATTCCACTGTGGGGAACACCGGCATCGGTGTCTTTTTCCTGATGATGATCGTGATCGTCGCGATACTGGCGGTGCTGCTAAACACCCGGCGGGGAAAATATTTTCTTGCCATCGGTGATAACATGGGCGGTGCGGTTTTGGTTGGAATTCCGGCGACCCGGGTGAAGTTCCTGGCTTATGTGCTGAGCGGTATCTTCGCCGGTATCTCCGGCATCGTGTTTGCTTCCAAGTACGGGCAGATCACCATCATTGCCGGAAACGGTTATGAAATGTCTGCGGTTGCGGCCTGCGTGTTGGGCGGCATCTCGCTTTCCGGCGGGCTCGGTAATGTGATCGGTGCTGCCATCGGTGGGGTGATCATGAGCTCCATCAGCCGTCTGCTGGTCTTTCTGGGGTTCTCCTCGGACTATGACAATACGATTACCGGCGTCATGCTGATCGCCATTGTCGTGATCGACGCGCTGACACAGCAGCGGTCCGTAGAGAACGCGAGAAGAGAGAGACTTCTTGCCAGAGCTTCGCAGTGAGTGTGAGGGTTAAAGTTAAAGTGTCGTTTCATGACGATTTATTAGGAAAGAACAGGGTAAAGAATGAAGAATAAGGTGCTGAAAGTCGTAAAGAGCTGGGAGTTTGTACTCCTGTTGATCCTGGTGCTGGAGTTTGTTGTGTTCGGTTCGATCAATAACAAGTTCCTGCAGCCGGTGCGTATATTCTCCAATATTACGAACTACATCAGTATCTGCATCATCTCCCTGTTTGTGACGATGGTCATGATCACGGGCGGGATCGACATCCAGGCCAGCTCGATCGTAGGCCTGACTTCGATCACCATCGGCGTGTTGTGGAATGACTTCGGTTTTTCCATCTGGGCGGCAGTCGGTACGGCGATTTTACTGGCGGCACTCTGCGGTGCACTTTCCGGTTTCTTTGTTGCTTACTGCGGTGTGCAGCCCATGGTAGTGACGCTGGGCGGCTCCTTCCTTTATTCCGGTCTCGGACTGGTGATTTCCCGGATGTCGGCGATCCCGGCTTATCAGGGCATCAGCGGCTTCCCCTCCAAAAATGATGACGGGACGTTCTCTTCGTTCCGCTGGCTGGGCAATGCGAAGCTCTTCGGCGATCTGAAGCTGCCCGTGCAGATTTTGATTTATCTTGTGCTGGTCATCCTGATGTACATTCTGCTGCACAAAACCAAATACGGCCGTTCCATCTTCCTGGTGGGCGTCAACTCTCAGGCCGCCGAATACTCCGGCATCAACACCCGGCTTATCAAGATGAGCACCTATATGCTTACCGGTATCGGTGCTGCCATCGCCGGCATTCTGCTGACCTCTCAGCTGAACTCTTCCAAGTATGACCTTGGTTCCACTTATACGCTTTCCATCATCACCGCGGTGG
Organism: uncultured Leptolinea sp.; assembly: GCA_964457635.1. GTDB lineage: Bacteria > Chloroflexota > Anaerolineae > Anaerolineales > Anaerolineaceae > Flexilinea. The sequence continues at coordinate 234 of CAYWGX010000198.1, read as the reverse complement.
TGCTGGGCGGTACCCTTTCCACCGGCGGCAAGGGCTCCATCATCGGGACGGCGCTTGCCTCGTTGGTAATCTGCATGCTGCGCTTCGGTCTGACGCTCTGCTTCAAGATGAGCTCCCAAAACCTGGACCTTCCTGTCGGTGTAATGCTGCTGCTGGTGGTTTCCGGACGGCAGTTGTGGCGGATGATCCGGCATCTTGACTCGTAGGAGCAAGGAGTTAGGATCAAGGATCAAG
>CAYWGX010000197.1:0-5251 GCA_964457635.1 uncultured Leptolinea sp. | reverse complement strand
GTTCCGAGTATTTATCGTACCTGCCTTTCGCTTTCTCCACCGGATATTTCGCCTCGTTTTTGGTCATTTTGGCATTGACGATCTCGTCGTCGTCCAGACCCAGCTTATCCAGCATATCCTGGCAGTAAACGATGACATCCGCCAGTTCTTCCTTGACATGCTCGAGGTTATAATGATCCTCATCCCACTGGAAGCATTCCAGCAGCTCATTGGCTTCGATGGAAATGCTTTTGGCCAGATTTGCCGGGGAATGGAACTGGTCCCAATCCCGGTCTTCCGTGAATTTTCGGATCCTGTCTATCGTTTGTTGATTCATCTTTACTCCTTCACATTAATCATAACATGAGAATGAGGATAAATCTGATAAAATAAAGCATAAAAAAAATAACGGGATGTAAACTATGCACAGGATCATGTTTGTTTGTCTGGGTAATATCTGCCGCAGTCCGATGGCTGAATTTGTATTTCGGGATATGGCGCAAAAGGCCGGCCTTTCGGATCAGTTCGAAATCGCCTCCGCAGCGACCTCCACCTGGGAGCTGGGAAACCCTCCTCACCCTGGAACTCAGGCTCAGCTGAAAAAACACGGTATCTCCTGCTCCGGGAAACGGGCCGTCCGGCTCAAGCAGTCTGATTATGATAAGTACGATCTGATCCTCGGAATGGACCGGGAGAACATTCGGGACATGATGCGTCTGTTTGGCGGCGATCCGGAAGGTAAGATCCATTTGCTGAAGGAGTATTCTACCGGCGGTGAGGTGGATGATCCCTGGTACAGCGGGGATTACCAAACCACTTATGAAGATGTTTCCCTTGCTTGTTCGAATTTGCTTGATCAGCTGAAGAAAAAAAACGGATAAAAATAAATAAGGGAATCTGTCACATGATAAATGTGATTTTTTTCAGAGAAAAAAGCATTGTCAGACAACAAATGAATTGATAAAATAGAATTACGGAGGTCGGTAAATTCATTTGCCGGCGTTGGCAACATCCATCGAAAAGTGCCGCCGTCAGGGGTATGTAAGGATGGAAGACGTATTCTAAATTAACACAGACTCATGACGGCCAAAAATCACGGCTGAATGAGTCTTTTTGTTAAGAAGAAACATGTACTTTGTTGTTATTGCTTGTTTGCATTTTTTATATTTTTAGAAACCAGGAGGCAACATGATCATTTACAATGCTCGGGTAATTACCTGGGAAGATGAGAACCGGGTGCTGGAAAACCATGCGGTGGTGATACAGGGAAAACTCATCAAAGATTTGGGCCCATCCGATGAGATGGTGAAGAAATATCCCGATGAAGAAAAGATCGATGCGGGCGGGAAGATCCTGATGCCCGGACAGATCTGCTCTCATACGCATTTCTACGGTGCCTATTCCCGGGGGCTGGGTAACAACCTGAAACCGGCAAAAGACTTCCCGGAAATTCTGGCGAACCTGTGGTATAAGCTGGACCGTGCTCTGGATGAGGAAAGTGTTCGCCTTTCCGGTGAGATCTTCATGATCAATGCGATCAAAAACGGCTGTACCAGCTTCTTTGATCATCATGCGTCCCCGAATTTTATCGACGGATCGCTGGATGTGCTGGAAGATGTGGTAGACAAGAGCGGTCTGCGCTGCTCCCTCTGCTATGAAGTTACCGACCGCAACGGGAAAGACGGTACAAAAGCCGGAATCGCGGAAAATGTCCGCTTCCTCAAGAAAATTTCCAAAGACAACCTGAGCGGACGGATCGGCGGCGCTTTTGGGATCCATGCCTGCCTGACTGTCGATGAAGATACGCTGGAGCAGTGTGCGGCTGCAAAACCGGATGGCTTCGGTTTCCACATTCATGTGGCGGAATCCCAGGAAGACGAGTGGGACAGCCTCTATAAATACGGTATGCGCTGCGGAGAACGGCTGTATAAGCATGGAATTCTGGGTGATCGAACCATCGCTGCCCATTGTGTCCATGTCAACAAGCGCGAAATGGAATACCTGAAGGAAACCAACACCTGGATCTCTCACCAGCCTCGCTCCAACATGAACAATGCGGTCGGAGCTGCTGCAGTTGAATCCATGCTGGATGACGGCATGAAGGTATGTCTCGGAAATGACGGATACACCTTTGATATGTGGAGCGAATGGAAATTCGCTTATTGGCTCCATAAAGTTGTCAACCGCGACCCGCGCCGCATGAACGGTTTTGATGTTCAGAAGATGGCGGCTTATAACAATGCCGCGCTTGCCGGTCAGGCATTCGGTTATGGTGACAAGTTCGGCAAGATCGTCGTTGATGCTCCGGCGGATCTGATCCTGGTTGATTTCCAGCCCTTCACACAGTTTACCGCGGGCAACCTGCCCTGGCAGATCATCTTCGGCTGGTCTGAAAGCATGATCACCGATACGATCTGTGATGGAAAATTCCTGATGCGTAATCGCGTCCTGACCACGATGGATGAGGCTGCTGTTACTGCCCATTCATTGGAAGTTTATCCGAAAGTCTGGGCGAAATATCACGAATACTGCGACAAAGAAGGCTAAGGAGGTACTGTATGGGCGATCGAATGCACCCAATGTCTTTTGGTGAATTAATGATGCGTATTTGTAAACAATACGCAAAAACCGGTCAGATCCTGGGCGTTGCCCCCGTCAGCCTTGCCGGCCGCAAAGGGATCCCGATTTTTGGCGGAAAGATCGAAACACCCTTCGGTCCCGCAGCCGGTCCAAACACACAACTTGCAGGAAATCTGGTTGCTGCTTATGCTGCCGGTGCCCGTTTCTTTGAATTGAAGACAGTCCAAAAGATGGATGGAGAAGAACTGGCTGTCTGCGTTCCCCGTCCCTGCATTTTGGCGTATGACGAGGGCTACAACGTCGAATGGTCCACGGAACTGACCATCACCGATGCCGCTTCGGAATATATCCGCGGCTGGTGGGCGATTAAACTGCTGGCAAAAGAACTGGAGCTGGGTGACCCGGATGGCTTCATCTTCAACATGAGTGTCGGGTATGACCTTGCCGGCATCAAGCTGCCGAAGGTTGATAATTTTATCAATTCTCTGATGGATGCTTCCGGTACCGATACCTGGAAAGAATGTTATGACTGGACCCTGTCCCATCTGGATCAGTTTAAGAAGGTCGATGAGGCCTATGCCAAATCGATCACGCCGCATATCTCCAACAACGTGACCATCTCTACACTGCACGGCTGCCCGCCGGATGAGATCGAACGCATAGCCATGCATTTGATCACGGAAAAGAAGCTGAATACCTACGTTAAGTGCAATCCGACCCTGCTGGGGTATGACTTTGTCCGCAAGACGCTGGACGGACTGGGTTTCAGCAGCATTCAGTTCCCGGACCTGCACTATCGCGAAGATCTGCAGTGGGAAGATGCGGTTCCGATGTTCCGGCGCCTCCAGAAAGTGGCAGCGGAAACCGGTGTAGCCTTTGGCCTGAAGCTGACCAACACCAAACCGGTGGATATCACCGGTGGGTTCCTGCCCGGTCAGGAAGCTTATATGTCCGGCCGCTCCCTGTTCCCGCTTTCCATCAACCTGGCTGCAAAGATCTCCCGTGAATTTAACGGGGAACTGCCTCTTTCCTTTGCGGGCGGTGCGGATGCTTATAACATCGGCGAAATCTATGGCTCCGGAATCTATCCGATCACCATGGCGACCAACATTCTGAAGCCGGGCGGCTACCAGCGCATGACCCAGCTCATCGATATCGTCGGACCGGATATGCCTGCTGCGAAGATCGATGTGGAACGGCTGAACGCTCTTGCTGAGGATGCTAAGTCCAATAAACACTATCAGGGGCTGCTCAAAAAGACCCCGCGCAGGAAGATCACCGGCAAACCGCCTCTCTTCGACTGCTTTACACCTCCCTGCGCCTATATCTGTCCCATCCATCAGGATATCCCGGCTTACCTGCGTGCACTGGCCAACGGTGATCCAAAGAAAGCTGTGGAAATCATTATCGAAAAGAACCCGCTTCCGAACATTACCGGCACGATTTGTCCGCATACCTGCATGGACTCCTGTAACCGCAAACAGTATGAAGCGGCGGTCGGTATCCGCGCCTGCAAGCTTTCTGCAGCCGAACAAGGCTTTGATGCGGCACTGGCTGATTTGAAAGCTCCTCCGAAGGTCGGTAAATCTGCGGCAGTGGTTGGAGGTGGCCCCGCCGGTATGGCTGCGGCTTATTTCCTTGTAAAAAATGGCTGGGATGTGGATCTCTATGAAAAAGAAAAGACCCTGGGCGGTATTGTCCGCCATGTGATTCCCGGCTTCCGCATTTCTGATGCGGCTATTGAAAAGGATGCGGATCTGATCCGCAAGCTTGGTGTGAATATCCATCTTGAAACCAAAGTGGATGATATCAAAGCTCTTTGCGGGGAAAAGGATGCGGTCCTGCTGGCAGTCGGTGCCAACAAGAGCACGAAACTGGAACTGGAACATGGAGACAGTCTGAACGCTATTCAGTTCATGTATGATCTGAAAGCCGGGAAGAAATTGAATCTTGGCAAACACGTGGCTGTTGTCGGTGCCGGCAACACCGCGATGGATGCAGCCCGTGCTGCCAAACGCGTAGAAGGTGTTGAGGATGTTTCCATTGTCTATCGCCGTGATATTGCCAACATGCCCGCGGATCTTTCCGAACTGAAGGAAGCCATGGAAGACGGTGTGATCTTCCGCCCGCTGCTTGCACCGCTTACACTGGAAAACGGGAAGCTAATCTGTGAAGTGATGCAGCTTGGTGATCCGGATGTCTCCGGACGTCGAAAACCTGTGCCGACCGGTGAAAAATGCGAAATTCCCTGTGATACTGTTATTGCATCACTTGGCGAAAAGGTGGATGGCGATTTTTACAAGAGTCTTGGTCTTGAACTTGATGAAAGAGGGCTGCCGATTGAAAAAGGGAATATCCAGATCATTGGAGATGGTTTAAGTGGCCCGAAGACCGTTGTGCTGGCAATTGCTTCCGCTGCCAAAGCCGTATATGATATTTGCGGACCGGATTATTGGAAATATACGGCATCGAACTTTGAATACTCAGGCATGAGCAAGCGTGCGGTTCTGAACCCGAACTTCAGCTATCGTGATCCCTCCCGCTGTCTGGAATGCGGCGGACTCTGCGGCATGTGCGTGGAATCCTGCCCGAACCGCTGCAACGAATATCTGGAAGTGAACGGAAAGAAGCAAGTGATCCACATCGACTGCCTGTGCAACGAATGCGGCAACTGCGCAGTCTTCTGCCCGTA
>CAYWGX010000196.1:0-5264 GCA_964457635.1 uncultured Leptolinea sp. | reverse complement strand
GGCACGTACTGGTGGTGTGAGAGGGGAGCCTCTTAAAGCTCCCCTACTCGATTCCAAACCCACAGTATTTGGATTCACCGGCGCAGCCGATTTCACCCCGCAGGGATTTCACCGGCCCAGCCGATTTCACCCTGAAATCCCGCTGCGCAGGATGAAAAGCAGTTACATGATGTCAGACAATTTGCCCAAAAACTCAATTATCAAATATAATTATAAATCCATAAAGCAGCCTTCCTGCCTTTTGATCTGATCATAGCGCGAAAGGCAAAACCTCTCTTTCAGAATATTGCCGGTACGTGAATATTTGTGATCGATCATAGAGACTTCATACAGGAGTAAAAAATGTTATTGTTTGAAACCGAAGCCAGAGCTGAATTGACACAACAGGAATGCGATTTTCTTACTGCACTTTTCAGTGATGAAACTGAAAACTACCGCTCACCTGCTGAACCGAATGCCGGAGATACGGTAAAAATCCGGTTGCGTGCAAAAAAATCACCTGACTGCCATGTCTGGCTTGTGTTCAAAGACCGCTCTGATACGATTCCGATGAACCTCATCAAAGAAAATGAATATTTTTCCTGGTATGAAGCAGAATTTACCTGTCCGGATCATCTGGTTTCTTATTGTTTTCTTGTGGAAAATGGCGAACGGAGCTATATCTGCAAACGCTTCACTTCGGAATTGATGGGCAGGGACAGAAAGCTGGATTTTGCCCGCAGCTTTCGCATCTCACCCGGTTTCCATACCCCTCAATGGGCTAAAGGTGCCCTGCAGTATCAGATCTTTGTGGACCGTTTCCGCAATGCCAACCCAGCAAATGATCCGGTGGATGGGGAATACTGTTATGAAGGAGTACCGATCAGAAAACGCAAAGACTGGTTCGCTGTCCCAAATAACGACGATTACCGCTGTTTCTATGGCGGTGATTTTCAGGGCGTTGCAGAGAAATTGGATTATCTGAAATCCCTTGGTGTGGAAGTAATTTATTTCAATCCCATTTTCCTTTCGCCATCCAACCACAAATACGATACGCAGGACTATGACCATGTCGATCCCCATTTTGCGATCATCAAAGAAGACCTCGAAAATGACTCCTATAATGATGATCCCTGGGAGATGGACCGGTATATAAAACGGGTCGCCTCGAATGTAAATCTGGAAGAAAGCAATGACTATTTCGCCTGGCTTTGCGGAGAGATCCACAAGCGGGGGATGCGTCTGATTCTGGACGGTGTGTTCAATCATTGCGGCTCCTTTAACCGCTGGATGGACGGAAAAAACATCTATGCCCGTGCGGGTACGGATACTCCGGGAGCATGGCAGTCAGAGAAGAGCCCTTATCGCAATTTCTTCCGCTTCGATGAAAAAGGCTCCAACTACGATTCCTGGTGGGGACACCCGACACTGCCAAAACTGAATTATGAAGGTTCACCGGAACTTTGCGAAGAAGTGTTCCGAATTGCCTGTAAATGGGCTTCTGCTCCTTATTCCATTGATGGCTGGCGTCTGGATGTAGCTGCGGATCTTGGACACAGTGTGGAATTCAACCATTGGTTTTGGTCAGAATTTCGGAAACGGGTGAAAGCGATCAATCCGGATATCCTGATCATCGCGGAACATTATGGCAATCCGGCTGACTGGCTGAAGGGCGATCAATGGGACAGTGTGATGAATTATGATGCCTTCATGGACCCGGTTGGATATTTCCTGACCGGTATGGAAAAACACAGCGACTATTTCCATGACGGGCTTTATCAGGATGGGCAGCGCTTTTTCCGCGGGATGCGTGATGCGATGTCGAATATGGATCTTTGCTCTCTGCAATGTGCGATGAATGAGCTTTCAAATCATGATCATGCCCGTTTCCTGACGCGGACAAACCGGACTGCCGGCCGGCTGGCTACCATGGGCGGTGATGCAGCCGGAAAAGGTGTTGATAAACGCGTATTCCGGGAAGCTGTCGTGATTCAGATGACCTGGCCCGGGGCACCGACGATTTACTATGGGGATGAAGCGGGTTTGGTCGGCTGGACCGATCCGGATAACCGCCGCTGCTATCCCTGGGGACGGGAAGATAATGACCTGATCGATATGCACCGCAGCCTGGCTGCATTCCGCAGAACTCACCCCATGCTGCGGACCGGTTCACTGAAAGCGCTGGACGCCGGCAATGGCTGGATCGCTTATTCCCGATTCGATGAGCAGGACCGGGTGATCACGGTCTGCAATAACGGGAATGACAATGTGCTTGTCAGACTGCATTTGCGGGATATCGGTGCGGCAGAAGGTGAAGATTATTCCATTGCTTTCCGAACTGACAGCAATGGCTGGTCGGATGAAAATAAATATGCAGGCAAGGTGAAAAACGGTTATATTCAGCTGCTGATGCCTTCTCATTCCGCCGTCATCCTTGTAAAAGAGAACACGCAGGAATAAAAAAATGAACCCATCGGCAGAGGCGGATTATATCGCCTCTGCCGATGGGTTCTGCAAAAAAATATCAGCTGCCGAATGTCAGTTTGATGTCCGTTTCATCCGTAAGCAAAGCTTCCGGAATATAATTTCCCTCGAGTCTGTTTCCATTGACGGTCAGGTATCCACTGATGTTTTCTTTCCCGTTCGGGTTGGAAATAAGGATATTCAATCGTTTTCCCCGGAAGGTTTTGCGGATCTCCAGTGTTTTCCATTCTTTGGGAAGAGCAGGAGAAATCGTGATCCCGTGAAGGTCCGGCCGCAGTCCCAGGATTCCTTCTACGCAGCCGACCATCATAGTCGAAGCGGTCCCTGTGAGCCAATGGACGTGGGAACGACCGAAATTCGGGCTGGCGGGGCCTTCTGTAAACTGTCCATAGCAATAAGGTTCAATGCCGCGGATCTCAGCCCGTTCGTTTTGGGCTGCGGGATTGTTTTCTATGTAATATCGGAAAGCCTGATCGCCCCGGCCCAGCAGCGCTTCTGCAAGAACCAGCCACCCCTGGGATTGCGAAAAGATACCGGCATTTTCTTTCACACCCTGATTGTAGATCACGGCCAGTGCTCCCTCAAAGGCATGAGCGTGATAAGGCGGGTCCATCAGGACGGCACCGTAATCGGAATTCAGACGCCCGGCAACCAGGTCCATTGCCTTCTCTGCCTGTTCTCTGTTTGCCAGTCCGCTGATGACGGACCAGCTCTGCGGGTTCAGCCACAGGTTTGCTTCCGGTGCGTTTCGCTCGCCGATTCTTTCGCCTTCTTCCGTGAAGCCCCTGATAAAGCGGTCTTCATCCCAGCAAAGCTTGTTGATCAGTTTTTCCAGGGCTTTCTGTTCCTGCTGAAGCTGTGCACAATACGCTGCATCACCTTTTTCTTCCGCAAATTTTCGCATCACTGTATAGGCATAATAAAACTGCAGTGCAACAAAGGATGATTCTCCGTTTGCACCCAGCCGCAGGCAGTCATTCCAATCGGCATATAATCCGGCGGGCATGCCATGCGGTCCGAGATGATTTCGGGAAAAATCGATTGCCCGTTTCAGGTGTTCATAGACTGTTCCTTCATCTTTGTTCGCAAACGGGATCACTTCATCCAAAAAGGCAGTGCTGCCGCTTTCAGCGATGTATTTATAGACCGTTGGGAACAGCCATAAGGCATCATCGGCTCGGTAGGCAGGATGTCCGGTCTCTTTCACGTAGGATGCATCTTCCGGTGTATCCTCGTGACCGGCGTTATGTGTAAACTTAACCAGCGGCAATCCGCCTCCGTGATGCACCTGTGCGGAGAGCATAAAGCGGATCTTTTCCGCAGCCATTTCCGGGTTCAGGTGAATGATACCCTGAATGTCCTGGACCGTATCCCGATAGCCATAACCGTTGCGAAGTCCGCAGTAAGTGAAGGAAGCTGCCCGGGACCAGATAAAGGTCAGGTAGCAGTTGTATGCATTCCAGGTGTTGATCATGGTGTCAAATTCCGGGCTGGGTGATTTTACCTGAAGTGCACTGAAGCGGGCATTCCACAGAGCTTTCAGGTTTTGAATGTCTGCTTTACAGACTGCTGAAGGTTCAGCGTATTTTGATATCAGTGCGCTTTGTATATCAGCGTAGTCTTCTCCGAGGATAAAAGCGGCTGTTTTGGTTTCACCGGGCTCAAGATCAATGATCGTAGAAAGTGCTCCGCAGCTGTTCCCGCAGTAATTTAGGGTATTTCCGAGGTCTCCCTGTTCTACTCCCAGCGGATTTCTGTATCCGTGCCATGGGCCCAGAAAATCTGCTTTGCTTCCGCAGTAGGAAGCGACCGGACTTCCGGTCAGCGCGAAAAACCGTTCGGTAATCTCATGGTCTCTTTTTTTGTCATCTTCAAGACCGTAAAGATTCCCGTGAAGCTGCTGCCTGATCCTGCCTTTGTCATAGATGGTCCGTGTGACGAATTGGGAATACTGCAGGTTCACCTGATCCTGTTCGTAGTTGCCGTTGCTGGTGAATTCTGCATAACCGGTCACGGTCAGGCTTTTCTTTTTCCCGCTGTTATTTTTAACGGACAGTGCCCAGACTTCATACTCCTGACCTTCCGGCACATAATAAGCAGCTTCACTGTGGATTTCACGGTAATCAGCTGAGAAGATGCTATATCCCATCCCGTGTCGGCAGACGGATTTGTATTGCGTAAGATCTTTCTCTACCGGCTGCCAGGATGCGGACCAGTACTCTTTTGTGTCATTATCCCTCAGGTAGATATAGCGGCCCGGCTGATCGAATTGATTGAAAACATACCGAAGAATACGGCCGTTTGCCCCGGATTTTTTAAAGCTGTATCCGCCCGCATTGTTCGAAATGATGGCACCGTATGCCGGAGAACCCAGATAATTTGCCCAGGGCATAGGGGTATCCGGTCTCGTGATCACATATTCGCGATTTGCATCGTCAAAATAACCGTATTTCATAATCGCTTATCTCCTGTTTTAATATGAATTCCTTGAATTATTGTCGGACATCGGTGACGGTTCGCATATGTCCGGATAGGACCTTTGGGAACTGTCCGCAGTGTTTCCTGCACTGCTGCTTCTGAATCGTTATGATTTATTATATAACCGGGTGCGTTAAATTGGAAGAGATGCCCTTTTTAAAGCTGCAATTCTGAATATGAAGCACACGGGGCGAGCGAAGCGAAGCTCCTGCCACGAAATACAATGGGGACGGTTCCGCAGTGCCGGCTGCGCTGCATCAGCGAAACTGTCCCCATGTGCTCCGTAAAAGTGAAGAAAGACGAGATCGTCTACGGCAACACCA
>CAYWGX010000195.1:2843-5274 GCA_964457635.1 uncultured Leptolinea sp. | reverse complement strand
CTCTCGCTGGCCGGGAATTATGACCCTGCTGGCCCGTTACGGTGACTTTCTGCACGATCTAATGACAGATCACAATATACAATCAACTTTTACAAGGAAAAACTATCAAAATTCTTTGATTGGTTGAAAGAACAACAAATATATTTATTACCAGAATTAAAACCTAATGTTATAAGGTCATTTCTCTCTCAGTATAAAGAGAATCACACTATAGGCGGTACTCATGCTTATTACAGAGCGATAAAATCATATCTAAATTGGGTATGGTAACAATACGGAAGCCATTCATGATTTAGCAAGCATCATGCCATAACAGATCATTTCTGTTTCATTGATTCACGAACCCATTTACAACAGTAATATGGGGTTTTGTTTTTAAGGCAAAAATGAAAAACCTTGTCTAAATCTTTACTACATTTTTTATGTTTTTTTTTTGCATTCATTTTGAAAGGAAGACCTGGCCTAAGGGTAAAAATAACCGTTCAAGAGATAGTTTTAAATATAGTTTGTAACTGTTCTTCAAATAGACAAGCCTGTCCCGTGCGGGACAGGCACGTCTGTTTGAAGAATCCTGTTCTTTTGTCTTAATATCTAATTATTGATCCTGGAATGATATAATACAGATATAAGTTAGCTTTAAATAACTATCACGGAAGCCGCGGCGTGAAAGTTATTTCATGGACTGATCAAGTCTGTATATGTCAGGAACAAGTGGATAGAACATGAATGAACGGAATCCTTCGGGCACGCACTTGTACTGATCCTCGGGCTGATCCTTCTGAAAAAGATAATTCGGATAGGGAAGCTCGATGGGAAGGTTTTAGATTAAACCGGACTGTCGGAGGCTGAAAATGAAAGTTTATGACTTCGGAAAAGATCATCAAAAAACCTTTTTCATGTTCCATTGCTATCCGGTGTTTCCCATCGTCCCGGAAGCAAAGAGAGGCTGGGAGCAGATGGTGGAACTCACAAAAACAGGAGGAAAATGAATCCGCTGAACAGAGACTTTTTTTACAAAAATCTTCGCAAGGAGCTGGCAGCTGAGCTTGGTGCGGAGCAGTCTGATTTGATCTGGAAAGAGGCCGGTGAGGAATATCAGCGTATTCTGAGGGAACGTCCGGAGATAAAAAAGCACAAGGGTGCCATGGTGCTTCCGGCTGTTGCGATTTACCGTGTGCTGGAATCTCATGGACTGGAGGCGGAAACGCTCCTGAATGAATACGGGGAGTATATGGGGAAGCGTTTCGCAGGTCTGGTACACGGCGTCACAAGTATTCCCGGCGTTACCCGCCTGATCTGGAAGAATGCGGGCAAACTTGCCGCGAGCATGAGCAGCGAGGATAAAGGCTATATACGCAGACTGGTCTCCTACCCGCCGGAAATGTATGGGGTGGATATCCTTTCCTGCCCCTATCATGAGCTGGCAAAGGAACTTGGGACCGAAGCTGCGGTGCTGTGCATCTGCCATATGGATAAGGAATACTCGCAGGGCTTCCGCGGGATCCGTTATGACCGTAATTCTGCTTTGCCGGAAGGGGCAGACTGCTGTGAGTACCGGCTGAGGCTGGATAAAGGGAAAAAGTAATTTATGGAAGAAATCGATTTACCGTTTGACCGCTCAAGGCATGTGGTCTATACAAAGCAGGCAAAAAAATGTGTCCAGAATCTGCTGTATCGATATTTTGATGGGCAAATAGCGGAAGAGCTGTGGGAGAAGTGTCAGCTGCAGTACTGCGAATTTCTGGAAGATGAACCGGCACTGGGCGGTGTGAAGATCACCACCAGCATCTACGATCCGATCCTGATTTTTGCCTGGTACAGGGTGATTCCCGCCAAGCCGCCGCTGGAGGAAGTTCAGCAGGATATATTCAATGCTTTTATGGGCAGTTTTGAGACGATGGGGAAGGTTTTCAACCTGAACCGAAAAGTGGATAACCGGCTGGCGGCTATGATTTTTCAGCGGGCGAATGATATCCGTGTTGAGGAAATCAAAAGGTTCCCGGCATCTTTCCGCATGGGATACAGCTCGTATGACAAAAAAGAGGGGATCGTTCGCTACAGCTTCACCCAATGTCCGAACGCCGAATTCGCCAAACGGCATCACATGGAGGATGTACTGCCGCTGATGTGCAACTGCGACTATTTTGCCATGCAGAAGATCTATGGATGTCTGATCCGCGAGGGTACCTGTGTGACCTCTGACTGCTGCGATTACTGCATCGTCGGGGATAAACATCCGCTGACAAGAGAATATCAGCTTGTGAAATCGGATAACGGCTTGCTGCTGAGCGTAAAATAATAAAAAATAGAGAAAAAAATATCAGAGTAACAGTCCTTTTGCGTTGGCTTTGCAACAGCAAAAAGCAACAGTCGAATACGATCGAATCCGGGTCCGCTGTATAGGCATCGATTGCTTCCTGCCCTTTCAGTT
>CAYWGX010000195.1:0-2743 GCA_964457635.1 uncultured Leptolinea sp. | reverse complement strand
CATACAACAATAAGTTAACTGAATGTAACTATAGGATAGGCGTGAGTCAGCGTATTGTAAGCATAAAGCCGGCAGAAATTGTCGTAAGCGGCTGAACAATTACAAAATAATATACTTGACAGGCTAATAATTATTAGCTATAATATAGCTAATGAATATTAGTTGAATAAAGGCGGGATATGGGAACGAAAGACAAAATACTGGAATCAGCTTTAACACTTTTTGCGGCGAACGGATACGACGGTACAAGCGTTGAAGAGATCGCGCAAAGCGTCGGTATCAAAGCGCCTTCCCTCTATAAACATTTTAAAGGCAAAGAGGATATCCTGAACATGCTGATCGATGCGGCGGAATCCCGTTATGAAGAATCCTTTGGGTCAGAGGCTCACATTGGTAAGATCCCTGAAAGTGCGGAAGAATTTCTTCTTGTCACGATGGAGCGGGTCCGTTTTACCATAAGTGATCCGATGATCAGGAATATACGGAGATTTCTTGTTCAGGAACAGTTCCGCAGTGCGCGGCTTGCTGCGATCACTACCCGGCATCAGCTGGATGGAATTCAGCGCATGTTTACAAAAATCATTGCCGGCATGATAGAGAAAGGACTCGTTATCGAAGACGATCCGGCAATGCTCGCGATAGAGCTCACTTCCCCGGCAGTGCTTTGGATAGCGCAGTCAGACCGGGAACCGGAACGCACGGATGAAATTCTCGAAAAGATCGAAAAACATATCCGTCATTTCTGCGCTGTTTACATGAATGAAAAGTGATCAGTGGTCAGTGGCCGGGGACCAGAGGCCTGAGGCCGGAATTGACGCTATGATCCGCAAAGCGTATTTCATCTCCCCCATCGTTGATATGGAGCGGCTGATCCTGGATATGATGCGCAGGGCTGTTGTGACCGAGGGACAGCTGAAAGCGGAGGGCGTGATCGCGACCACTTTCGGTGAGGATCTCTCGTGGGATTATCTGTGTTATGTGCGGGAGCATCCCATCCGCTGGAATGTCTCAACTGCGATCTTGTACGGAAAAAATGACGAGCTGACATCGTACCAAACAATCTCAGCCTTCGCGCGGGAGCATAATGCAAAGCTGACGGTGATGGAAAACGGGGAGCATTGGTTCCACACGGATGAACATATGCGGTTTCTGGATGATTGGATCAGAGGATACGAGACTAAATGCAGCGGTGTCATTATCAGTTCAGAATGCTTGAGGTTATATCCCGCATCACGGGAACAGATGGAGGCCATGATCTCTTCCGAACAAGACAAAGAACTCAAAAAGGCGTACTCCGAGATATTGGAAGGCTGTCTGCCAGACAAATAAATGAAGGAAATTCGCGGAAATGATAGAAATACAAAACAATACCCTCAGAGAATAAATCAGCAGGTGACAAAATGATTTTCAGAAAAGCCGAAAAGAACGAAGCAGAGGCTGTTATGTCTCTCTATAGGGCGGTAACAGGAACGCCGTTTTGTACGTGGGATGAATCGTATCCGGGGGAGACAGAAATCACAGAAGATCTTTCCGCTGGAACGCTGTTTGTACTGGAAGAAGATCGGGAACTGATCGGCGCGATCTCCATTGTTCCGGAAAACGAATTGGACGATTTTGATTGCTGGACGGTCAAAGAAAACGCCAAAGAATTCGCGAGAGTCGTCCTGAGACCGGATCATCAGGGAAAAGGGCTGTCGGTTCATTTGGTTGAAGGAATCATAAATGAGCTTCAAAAACAAAATGTTTCCGCCATCCATAATGCAGTTGCGAAAGACAATATCCCCGCTAAGAAGCTTTATCAAAAGATTGGATTTGACTTTTTAGGCGAAGCCGATATGTATGGACACAGTTTTTTCTTATGTGAATTACCCCGTGATAGAGGCGAATTTCACAATAATATGTGCCAGCGGGGCCGTTTGCATGTGGGCGGAGCTCCTGTGAAAATCGCGGTGATTCAGGCGAGCTCACAGGCGAATAAAAACGAACTGCTTTACCGGACGGTGAAAAAATACGCTGCCGGTTCCGAAGTGATCAATTTCGGCTGCATAACAGAAGAAACGGAAAAATACAGCTATATCGAAATATCAGTTTTGATCGGGCTGTTGCTGGCCTCCGGGGCTGTCGATTTTGTCGTGACCGGCTGTTCCTCCGGTCAGGGAATGATGCTGGCCTGCAACAGCATGCCGGACGTTTTATGCGGATACGTCCCGACACCGAAAGACGCTTATTTATTCGCGCAGATCAACAACGGGAATGCTGTCTCTCTGCCGCTCGGTGAGGAATATACCTGGACGGGGCTGGAGAACCTGGATCAGACGATCGCTGTCCTTTTTTCGGAACCTTTCGGGCAGGGATATCCCCGGTCAGAG
This sequence comes from uncultured Leptolinea sp., assembly GCA_964457635.1. GTDB lineage: Bacteria > Chloroflexota > Anaerolineae > Anaerolineales > Anaerolineaceae > Flexilinea. Next base: position 374 of record CAYWGX010000195.1, on the reverse strand, counting down.
GCAGCCAGGAAGCTGAAGGACACCGTGCTTCTGAAGGGGATCAGGCGCTTATCTCAGGTGAAAATGGCTGATCTGCTGCAAAAGATTGATCAGGATCTTCTTCAGAAGCTCCTGACAAAAAAAGATGTCGTTGAGTATATTATAAAAAACGGGGAGAAAAATGTCATTGCCGAATGGCCGCTTCGATAGATTTATTCAGCGTTGATTAAACCACCGTCAGCCAACATTTAATAAATGTTTCCGGAAAGTGACCTTGACGAAAAACAGATAAATGGACAGCAATTAAACAAAGACGAAGTCCCAGGATGATATAATTGCAGTAAGTGAACAGACCCTTTAGGAGGCAGCATGAAACTGTTTATTGATGACGCCAA
>CAYWGX010000194.1:0-5346 GCA_964457635.1 uncultured Leptolinea sp. | reverse complement strand
TCATTACCATGCTGCTTTCCATGCTGTCCTTTGTCTGCTTTACCAGTTCCTACCCGCGCCGCAAGAAGCCTAACTACCTGATGATCGGTTTGATGTTCGTAATGTTTGCCATCATCATCTTCTGTGATATCAAATACAAGGGGTTGATCACCAATGCGCTGACGCGTGCTGAAAACCCGATTGCGGAAGAGGATTACATTACAAAGGCTGCAAAAGCATTGAATGCTCATATCATTATGCTGATCATCGGTGCCGCACTGGTTGCTCTGCGTCCGGTTTATGCAAAGATGATCCGCAGCATCAAAACATCCATCGATGTTGAAGACAGCGGCAACATGGCTGCCATCGATATCGCCGGTGACGACTAAACCTTTTTTCAATTCAAATAACTGACGGGAGGCCTCAAAAGGCCTCCCTTTTCTGATATAATCAAGCTATGGCGAGAAATAAAAACAAAAGTAAAACAAACGAAGAACGGAAAACGGCTGTAGATTATTATAAGCTTCACAGTCAGGCCGTCAATGATCTGGCTACTGCAAACGAAGAGAATTCTCCGGTAGTTTCCGAAGAGGAATTACGGAAATATCGTTCCGGCGGGAAGTTCAGGCTCAGCGAACCAATCAAAGCTTTGCTGGTGAAATATTGGTTCAATGGTTCAGTTTGTTTTTTCTTTTTTCTGGGGCTTGGGAATTACCTCAGGGACCTGCTTGATCAGTTGTTTGTTCTCGGGTTGGCACTGGGTATTATTACGGATATTCTGGTCAATAATGTGCTTCGCTATATCGCAAAACCGGAAGGCGCTAACGATAAATGGATGATGGTTCCCAAAAAACAGCTTTCCAGTTTGTTTTTGAACATCCTTTATGCATACGTAGTTTTGTTTTTTGTCTACATGTTTTATAATCTGTTGAATTCGATCATTCAACGGCTTGGAGGTTCGGTTTTAAGTGTAGAACCACTCCTTTTCGGACTGGTTTATCTCGGGTTTGACTTGCTGTTTATCAGCATGAAAAAGTTGATGATACGAATCATCAGTGATGCGAAAAAGAAAGTATGAATTCAGGAAATAGAATTCAGAATATAGGAAAAAGTATGTTTCAGTTGCTTTTTGTGAGCTCAAGTTCAGCTTGTTTTGAATTGGCAAATAAAAATTGCTATTATGCTCCTTCAGTCTATACCATTTACCTCAATGGGGCAAAAGTCAGGACAGGAGACACCAATGTATTTTCACTGTTTGGTCTGAAATCCGACACGGAGTATAACGTTTCCATCGAAATGGACGACGTTCGGGAGACCATGATTTTCCGCACTTTATCCGAGCGCTTTGCGATCAATGTCCGGGACTTCGGCGCCAAAGGTGACGGGGTCCATGATGATACCAAAGCGATCCGCGCAGCGCTGGATTTTCTGCCGGAGGGCGGACGGCTTTACTTCCCGGAAGGTACCTATCTGACCTTTCCGCAGGCGATACGTTCTCATATGACGATCGAATTCGCGGAAGGTGCGGTGCTGAAGGGTTCCCCGGAGCGGGCCCGTTATCAGATCGTTCCGGGTGAGGTTCATGATGTGGAAGGCGGGGCGGAGATCATTCTCGGTGCCTTTGAGGGTGAGATTCGGGAGATGTATCAGGCGCTGCTGAGCGCTGCATATGCCGAGGACATCACGATCATCGGTCCCGGAACAGTGGACGGAAATGCCGGTGCCGGTGACTTCTGGACGAAGTTCAACGAGTTTAAGACTGCCCGTCCGCGATTGTTCTTCTTCAGTCATTGCAAAGACATCCGCATACACGGCATTCACGCCTGCAATTCTGCCTCCTGGCAGTTCCATCCCTTCTTCTCTGACCGGGTCTCCTTCTATGATGTATTCATTTCTGCCCCGAAGGACAGCCCGAACACGGATGCCATCGACCCGGAATCCTGTGACAATGTCAATATTATCGGCTGCCGCTTCAGCGTTGGGGATGACTGCATCGCCATCAAATCCGGAAAAATTGACCTGGGCATGCGCTTCAAAAAAGCGGCGGATCATCACACGGTCCGCAACTGTTTGATGGATTTCGGTCATGGTGCAGTGACGCTTGGCAGTGAGATGAGTGCCGGTATCCGCAATCTGACGGTAGAGCAGTGCTATTTCCGTGGAACAGACCGGGGACTGCGCATCAAGACCCGCAGAGGCAGAGGCAAGCTTTGCGATATCAGCGGCGTTGTTTTTGACAATATCCGCATGGATGGGGTCAGAACGCCGGTGGTGATGAACATGTATTACAACTGCTGCGACCCGGACCGCTATACCGAGTATGTCTGGTCCCGGGAGCATCTCCCGGTGGATGACCGTACGCCGCACCTCGGCAGCTTCCATTTCTACAATCTGAACTGTACCGACGCGGAAGTAGCGGCCTGTTACATTGACGGCCTGCCGGAAATGCCGATCGACGAGGTTTGCTTCAAAGATTGCAGCATCAGTTTCAGGGAAGATGCGAAACCCGGTGTCCCCGCAATGGAAAATTTCGCCAAAGAACGCTGCAAGCTTGGACTTTATCTGGACAACGTGAAAAAGATCGTTATCGATAATGTCAAACTGGAAGGCGTTGAAGGTGATGAGATCATTGCGGATCACCACGAAGAGTTAATAGTAAAATAGCGTATTAATTAAATACGCGGCACAGGGCCGGTTAACCGCTGCGGCGCAGCCCGCACGGTTGACCGGCTGCCGAGCTGCGTCACTGCTTAAAAAAGGGTGTCACCGGCAACGGTCTGACATCTGAGATTAGCTTATAGAAATAGCCGCTCGTATCGGTCAAAATAGGAGGCGGCTATTTCTGTTTCTTTTCTGTTTCCACTGATGATCTGTCACGCCCCAGCATATAGCCTAAGCTGAATCTGCCGATGAAGACGCTGATAACAGCGAGAAATTCACTAAAGATTTTCATTTGTCATGAGTTTAAGATCGTTCTAATAAATTTCGACTATGATAAAACGCCACAATTAGGAAGTATGTGGGTTGTTATGAAATAAGATTCGAGGAATTTGTACTGCCCCTATGTTTGAAGGTCTTTTATTTTTTCAATGATGAAAAATCCTGATTATTATTATGAATTTCATGGTTATCATATGGTGCCTTTTTAGAATTATGATATGGATTTATACCTATCAAATTCGGGAATTGGCAAACCTGTGAATTATAGGGCTCTGTCTGAGTTGACCTGTAATATTGATTTCCTAATATATCCGGTCGAAAATTTTGAGTATTCTGATTCATAGGTGTGGATGGTTGAAAATATTGCGGGTGATGACTTGCTGCTATATTGGACTGAATTGACCTCGTATTAGTCCAATAGTTATCATATTGTGGAAAAGCTGAGGTCTGTTGTGAAGGTGATAATGAACTAAGAATTCTTTGCTTTGTAATAACATACTCTTGAACTGAAATCACATGATTATCAACCAGACTCTTAAGTTGATATAACTTTTCTATTATTATCTCAGCTTGATTTACATCTTTTTGTTGAGTTATGTCTTTTATTCTTACGGTATCATTATTTTTTATTTGAGTTAGATATAGATATACGGTATATATTATGAGAGCAATCAGCCAAAATAATATAAATAAATAAAAGAATTTTACTCGTCTGAGAAATAATGTACGAGAAACCAAATCTGAAGAGTAGATATACATTTGCGATATAATTTGAAATGTTATATACGTGCAGATTAAAAAGCAACTTAGAAAAAAAGATGCTTTATTATTGATGATCATGACAATAGTTGTTAATATCATTAGAAGAAGCAAATAAGATAAATATCTACGATAATCAGTTGTGTTTGGGAAAAAGCTTCCCATTATACTTTCCGAATCCCAATTGATTTTTTCCGTAAAAGACAAGTAAAGTTTAAATAATAAAGATAATACACCTATGCAGTTACCAATTGTTGATATGATACCTTTATCGATTAATAACCCAATGCCTATAGTTATGAACGAAATGAAAAAAAACAAATCACCATTTTGAATGATATTTTTAAGAAAAGTTGCACCAAAAATAGAAATGGGTGCACAATATGAAATTCCGGCTAAAATGAAGAAAAAACCCGCAATGATTCGGATAATTTTTCTCTCCTTTTTTTTCTGTGGATTATTTACATTCATGATATTTTCTCCAATAGTTTATTTTTTAATATAGTATATTCTTCTGAAGTAATAGCACCTTGTTGATAAAGCAGTAATAATTTATTCAATGAGTCATATACATCTGTTGTTTTATTTTCAATTTCAAATTTCCGAGTTGATTGTTGATTGTTATTATTTACATCTTCATAATTACTGCCATCTGCGGGCTGAAGACTTCCGGTTGCAATCTGAATAATATCAATAATCCATAGAATTCCGAAACATCCTGCGGTGAAAAGCTTTAAAAGACCTATCCCGATATAGCCAAGGTAAAACCTATCTATGCCCAACTCACCGACAAAAATTGATAATATAAGTGCAGTTGTTTTATTCTTCATAATTTTCCTTTAATATGTTGTAAAATTTTATATTAGTTCAATTAAATAAAAAAAGTGTGCAGCACGGAGCTGCACACGAAAAGCGCTCAGCCCCATTGCTGCGACACAATTTTTTCGATCCTATACAAGTATGCGAAAATTGGAGCTTGCGTTTTTGCCGGATGACAAAACGCAGCCTTGTATAGGATTCAAAAGCGATAGTTCGCCCGTATTAAATTGTGTCGCAATTTTGATTATATCATATCCACTTTTGAAATCATCATTTTCACCAAATGTAATTTTATGAAAACGCTTATAAATTTCCATGGTAGAGGGAAGATAGTTATATGTTTCACACAAAATCTTTTACAAGACCAATTAATCTATGCTTCCTTAGAAATTGATAACCAATGTTGCTCAAATGTCAGACAGATTATTTGGGTAATTCATAATGAATATTTTTGTATCTCTGCATGGATAATAGTCGCGACATGTCGCGATTATTTGAAAGTATGTTTATAAATAATTGGTAATCTTATGAAATATGAAATCTGGTTAATAGCTGATTAATCAAATTTCATAATCTTTTCACACAGGAAAAAATTGTGCCCGTACATATCGGCTTCTCCGCAAAAGGTGAATCCCATTTTTCGATAAAGCTTTTGCGCCGGGATATTTTCTTTGGCAGCGGCTATATGAATTGCATCTACGTTCTGCTTTTTCAGTTCCTGTATGATGCCTTCAATTAGATGAATAGACAACCCTTTCCGCTGATGATCCGGACTGATCACGACTCTTGCAAATTCGCGGGCATTTTCTTTGATCGTCCAGCAATCAAAATCATTGAGTTCATTTTCCG
>CAYWGX010000193.1:0-5380 GCA_964457635.1 uncultured Leptolinea sp. | reverse complement strand
AAGAATAACGTCGCCCGTCACAAGAGCCGCCTGATGCACAAACTGGCTGACGCCAGGAAGAGTGCATAAGCATATTTGCCGTAAAACAGCCCGCCGGTTTCGGCGGGCTGTTTTGTTTGTTATTATCTACGGCTGCAGGGTACCAGGTTCCGGCGTGGGCGTCACCTCCGGCGTCGGCGTCGGTGTGACCAGATTGACCTCGATCTGCAGCACCTGACCATACTGCGGGAATCCGGTATAGGCATTCACATTGTTCAGCCGCTGGATCGAGTCCAGCGTCGTGTTGAACTTCGCAGCGATATCGTTATAGGAATCGTTCATCTGAACGGTATATGCCACGACCTGTCCGACGGTATATTGATCCAGCGGGATCGGAGTAGCGGTTGCCAGCTGCTGGTCAGAGCCCGGAATAATGACCTCATCCCCGATGCCGATGTTGCACTCCGTCATGCCGTTCACCTGCATAAAGAGTTCAAAATTTACACCGAACCTGTCCACAGCGATGGACCAGCAGTTATCCCCTTCCTGAACCACATACGTGGAGGGACCGGAAGGCAGCGCAGCCGGTGCCGCATCTGCCGAGGAAGCCTCAGGCGTCCGCAGATAGCTTTCAGCAGCACGGATCAGGTAACGGATCGCCCGCTGATAGTCCCCATTCCGGAGCGCCTCATTGCCCATCTCGATCAGCTGCTGAGCGCCGGCATTTTCGTCCGGTTCTGTTTCCATGGTCAGGGTCATACCTTCCGGAACCATGAACATCATATACCCCTGATAATCATAAAACAGCAGGGCTGCGATGCTGTCATTGCCGATGGGACGGACCCGCAGGGCATTATAGCCGTCGATCACCTCTGCTGCGGCGATATATCCCGCATTGCCGGCAGTGGCTGTATAAGTACGGACAAAATCTTCAGGTGACTCCGGCCGCGGGTAAAGATAGGCATCATAAAGCCTGTCATAATATGAATACCCCTGCTGGTAGAGACTGCCGATCGACCCCATGACCGCTGCAGGATCGGGAATCCCGTTCTGCAGCTGCGGCAGGCTGTTTTGCGCATCATCCGGGCGCACAAGCATATCCTGAGCAAAAACACTGCTTTGAAGGATCAGGATCAATCCCATTACAAACCATAAAACCGATCTTTTCATAATCGCCCCCTGTGTCTGATTTCCAAAAATCATCGTAAGGATTCATTGCGGGACACATGCGAACCGTCTCCGGTGTTCCTTCTGAATCATTACGCATCCTTCAAGAAAGAAAAAAAACTTATTCCAGCACAAGCTTTTTCCCCGACAAATACCCTCCAACCAGCCTGGCAAACAGGAACATGATGGCAAACTCGTCCTCCTGCCAGATGCGCAGTGTATGCGGTTCCGCACACACCAGATAGCCATAATGCGTCTGCCCGTCATTGATGCGCATGACCATGACGGCTTCCGCCTCATTTTGCGCCAGCACTTTATAAAATCCGGGACTGATTTTCCTGACCAGAGAAATATCGTTTGTAGAAAACACTTCATCCTGCATCAACAGGTCGATATCTCCGGCGTTTCCGATGAACCTGCGGTCGATCACACTCTTCAGATCCCGTTTCCTGCCTGTATAATACAAATTGGTGATATGCAGGTCATTCATCAGTGTGGCATAAACCGCCCGCATTTTGTCATAGATGTCTTCGGTCGAATCAAATGCGGCGGCCAGGTTTTTGAATGTATCATACAGACGATTTTTCTTGAGCCTGATGATTTCAATGTTTTTGTGTTTTTCCGGCGTATAGATGATGTAGCAGTTGCGTCCCTTGCTTTTCCCGCGGTAAAGGGTTTTGTCAATCATCTCAAACAGCTCATCATAATTGTCCGTATCCAGCGGGAAGGAAGCCATCCCCGCGGTCCCGGTGATAAACAGATCATAATTCGTGATCTTGTACATCCTGCGCAGGACTTTAAAACTTCCGAACAGTTCCCTGCAGAACCTCTTTTTGTCATCATAAACCAGATCCCGCAGGTTCACAAACAGGAACTCATCCCCGCCAAAGCGTCCCGCGATGCCATAATCGGCAAGAAACGTCTGCAGTGCTTCCGCTACACCGGTGAGCATCTCATCACCGGCAGAGTGTCCGTAGGTGTCATTGATATATTTGAAGTTATCCAGGTCGATCATACCGAAGGTGAAGGGGACACCGGCTTCAATCAGTGACTGAGCAAAACGGACCATATGGGATCGGGTCACTACACCGGTCAGCGGATCCAGGACATCGGAAATGCGGTGCCCGTCCAGTACCTGTTTGAAATAATCATATTGGGTCAGCTGTTCTCTGCTGTACATAAGGCTTTTCACCCGGAATCGGGTCTTCCTTCTCTTCCTGCAAGCCGGATGTTGAATAACAAAGGGCTTTTTTGATAAAGTTTGAAAATAAGGACCGGGGCCGGCAGTCAGGGACCGGGGCGTTATTTTCAACAAATATTGATGACCAAAAGGACATAAATATAAGTTTGTATGTTGATTATACCAGACATCACGCCATTTGCGCATATTCTCTCGGCTTAAATCAAAATTTTCTAAAGAAGCGCTGATTAATCCAACATGCCTCAAGAGGCGCCACGATAAATGTATTTCCTGCGATGTGTCACGGGGACGGTTCCTTCCGTCACCATGAGGTGACTACAGGCAACCGGCCCCATGACACAGGTGAAATACACAGTAATGGGATACAACGGACAGTGCCCGGTGCCCCACGTCGGGTGTGAAGCTCCAGCTCTGAATCTCCCTTGTCCCCAATCGGGTGAATTTCGGCGAAATTGTTATATAATACAGGGGAAATGCTGAGCACAGGAGAGTAAAAATGCTGGACATAGCCGTTATCCGGGAGAATCCCGAACTTGTAAAAAAATCCATGCGCGACCGTCAGATGGGCGTCGAAAATGTAGACCGACTCCTCGAACTGGACAAACTTCGCCGCGACCTGCTGGGTGAAGCGGAAGCGCTGAAAGCCAAACGAAACACAGAAAGCAAAGCCATCGGCAAGGCAAAAGACCCGGCTGAACGCCAGGAACGCATTGCCGCCATGAAGGTCGTCTCTGACCGCATTGCCGAGCTGGACAAACAGACCAAAGAAACCGAAGAAGAACTGAAGAACATCATCTCCAACATCCCGAACATCCCGGATGAACGGGTGCCTTACGGTGTCAGTGATGCGGAAAATCAGGTCGTTAAAACCTTCGGTGTGGAACTGCAGCACGAATTTGAAGATAAAGCGCACTGGGACCTGGGCACCAACCTGGGTATCATCGATTTTGACCGCGGCACCAGACTTTCCGGCACCCGCTTCTACGTCCTCAACGGACAGGGCGCCCAGCTGGAACGTGCACTGATCGCCTACATGCTGGACCTGCACAAAAAACAGGGCTACAAAGAGCGCTACCTGCCCTTCATGGTCAAGGGCGATATCCTCTACGGTGCCGGTCAGCTGCCGAAATTTGCCGACAACCTCTATCACGATGTGGAAGAAGATTTCTGGATGGTCCCGACCGCTGAAGTTCCGCTGACCGGGCTTTATATGGGCGAGATCGTTGATGAAGCTCAGCTGCCGATGCGCTTCACCGCTTACACCCCCTGCTTCCGCCGGGAAAAGATGAGCGCCGGACGCGACGTCCGCGGCATCAAACGCGGGCATCAGTTCGATAAGGTCGAAATGTACTGCTACAGCCTGCCGGAAAAATCCAACGAAGAGCATGAACGCATGCTGGACGCAGCCTGCGAGACCTGCAAGCTGCTGGGGCTGAATTACCGCATCATCGCCCAGTGCACCGGCGATCTGGGCTTCAATGCCCGTATCTGCTATGACGTGGAAGTCTGGGCTCCGGGCTGCAAGGAATGGCTGGAAGTCTCCTCCGTCTCCAATGACTGGGATTTCCAGGCCCGCCGCGCACAGATCCGCTACCGCGACTCCGCCACCGGCAAACCGCGGCTGCTGCACACGCTGAACGGTTCCGGTCTCGGCCTGCCGCGCACGCTGATCGCTGTCATGGAAACCTATCAGAATCCCGACGGCACGATCACCGTTCCGGAAGTCCTGAAACCCTGGATGGGCGGCATCGAAAAGATCGAGAAAGAAGACTGAACGGCAGGAGCCAGGAATCAGGGGCCAGGGGCCAGGAAAACCTAACCACCGGTTCCTGCCCCCTGGCTTCTGGGCCCTTAAAGATAAATCTTAATAAAAACCATGTGGAACCTTAAAGAAAACAACATTCCGCTTTCCGCCCTGGTCTTTGACCTGGGCAATGTTTTGGTGGACTATGATCCCACCCGCTTTATGTTCGAACTGGGGATCCCGCAGGAGCTCATTCCCCGGATCCTGAAGGTCACCGACAGACGTCCCGAATGGAGCGAATACGACCGGGGTGTGCTGAGCCTGGATGACATCATCAAGCTTGCCGTCCATGATGAACCGCTGCTGCGCAGGGAGATCAGCCATTATCTCAAACACCGTGCCGCGTGCTTCACCGCACTCACCCCGAATGTGGAGCTTCTCTACCGGGCCAAAGAAGACGGACTGAAAGTCTACCTGCTTTCCAACTGCAGCGCTTCAGATTATGACTATTTTCTGGACCACTTCATCTTCCTGCATGACCTGGACGGAGCGATCGTTTCCGGCCAGCATCAGGTCAACAAACCGGATCCGAAAATCTATGAACTGCTGCTGAAGACTTATCCCGAAATCGCCCCGGCACATACGCTCTTCATCGATGATGTAGCAGCCAACTGCGAAGGCGGCGCCAAAGCCGGTCTGCTGACGCTCAACCTGCCTGCCGCCGGAGTGATCCTCGACTTTCTGAAAATTGAATAATATCACGATTAAAACCATTTGACTTTTTACGTAAAATACCTATAATAAATATAGAGCAGTGAACCCTACTGTGAGTGGAAACTATAAAAACGGTGAATCCTACCGAAAAATGGAACTATAAAGGCTGCGTTAGCAGCCTTTATAGTTTGGAGCGTTATGAAACAGGAAAAATTGCAATTATATACGATCGGAAAGCTAACAAATTATATATGATGGTTATAACAGAAAAAGCTGATAACAATCTTAGAAAACGATGTCTTGATTATATTAAACTTGAAAAAATTCTGGAGAAATGGCAGGAAAAGAATAAGTAATTCAGCAAAAAACAGCCCCGGGAAATCTCGGGGCTGTTTTTTGCTAATTTATTTACAAAGCAGCTTTTGCAACTTCGGCAATCTTGCTGAACGCCTGCGGGTCACGAACTGCGATGTCGGAGAGCATCTTGCGATTCAGAACGACATTCGCCTTCTTCAGACCAGCGATCAGGCGGCTGTAGGAAATTCCATTGAGCCGGGCTGCTGCGTTGATTCTGG
>CAYWGX010000192.1:0-5468 GCA_964457635.1 uncultured Leptolinea sp. | reverse complement strand
CAGATCATCGGTTTCTTGAGACGCAGGTTACAGCCGTAGATCGCAGGTTCGGTGATGCCGACGAGAAAGGCGGAAATGGTAGCTGCACCGGCAACCTGCTTCAGTTCTTTGCTCTTTGTCTTCAGCATAACGCCGAGTGCGGCACCTGCCTGGGAGAAGTTGGCTGCACCGGCATAGCACATCAGGGTGTTGTGACCGGCACCGCAGTTGTGGATGGCAGAAGTCACAGCAACATCATTCAGGCCAATCGGCAGCAGCGCTCTGTGGGCACCGAAGATGACGAATACACCCCACAAACCACCGATGACAGCACCGCCAAGCAGCGGACTGATGCCCATGACTGCATTGTATACCCACTGCATGCCATAACCGATGTAAGCACCGATCGGACCGACAACGGTGAGCATGACCGGCAGCATGATGATCAGGGAAAGGCCGGGGACCAGAATGATCTGCAGCATTTCCGGAATGACCTTCTTGAGGAATTTTTCCAGGTAGCTCAGAACGATAACTGACAAAATGATCGGGATCACGGATTCCGTGTAACTGAACACTCTGGTGGATTCACCGATCGTAAAGGCTGTTTTGATAACCGGCAAGCCAAATATCGTTGACTTCGTTCCAACATCCTGTACAAGGGCATCGATCTGCGGGTAACAGAGGAAAGCGCCGAGGACCATGGCCATGATCTCAGAGCATTTCAAGGCTTTTGCGGTAGTGTAAGCCAGGAATACCGGCATAAAATAGAAGATAATGTTCGACGCGGCAAACAAAATCACATAGGTGCTGGAGGTGGAATCTACCCAGCCGAGACGGGATGCAGCGGAGAGCAGCCCTTTGATCAGACCGGCTGCCGCAATGGCGGGAACCACGGGAGTGAAAATCTTAGAAATGATCTGGAGAATGTTGTTGGCTGCAGAACCGCTGTCACCTTCGATACCGGTCTCCTCACCGCCTTCCACATTTACCAGCTGGACAAATTCGTCATAGACCTTGTTGACTTTTCCACCCAGGACGATCTGAAACTGTCCGCCGGATTCGACGACCTGAATCACGCCTTCCAGTCTTTCTACGGCTGCTTTATCCGCCTTGTCATCGTCTCTCAGGACGAGGCGCAGGCGGGTGAAGCAATGGGTAGCGTCCTTGACATTGTCGGGACCACCGACATTGTCGAGGATGCTCTGCGCTACATTTTTGTAATTCATTCGATTACTCCTCTATAATAAGCCGGCTTTCACCGGTTGTAATTAGACTTTAGATATTAGACATTAGATATTAGACTTTAGATATTAGACATCAGGCATTCTTCAAGAAACATTACTATCGTCTTACGTCTATCATCTTACATCTTATGTCTATCATCTATCGTCTATCGTCTGCCGTCTTACCCAAGCAGGATCCGGTCATTGGCAAAGGTTTCGCCGCTGGCCTGGGCAAATGCATCCATCAGCATCTCAATGGTGAGATTTTCTTTCTCTTTTCCTGCAATGTCAAGAATGATATGCCCTTCATTCATCATGATCAGGCGGTTCCCATACCGGATGGCATCGCGCATGTTATGGGTGACCATCAGCGTCATCAGATGATTTTCCGCCACGATCTGTTCGGAAATTTCCAGAACCTTAGCCGCTGTTCGGGGGTCCAGTGCAGCAGTGTGTTCATCAAGGAGCAGCAGCTTGGGTTTTTTCAGTGTTGCCATCAGCAGGGTCAAAGCCTGACGCTGTCCGCCGGAAAGCAGACCGACCTTTGTGGTCATGCGGGTTTCCAGCCCCAGTCCCAGCGAGGCCAGCTTTTCATAATAACCTTTGCGTTCTTCTTTGGTGATCCCGACCCGAAGCGTGCGTTTTTCTCCCCGGCGTGCGGCCAGTGCCAGATTCTCTTCGATCTGCATGGTGGCGGCAGTTCCGGTCATTGGATCCTGAAACACACGTCCCAAAAGGGCAGCCCTTTTGTGTTCAGGCAGACCGGTGATGTCTTTTCCGTCAATGAGAATGCTGCCGCTGTCAACCGGCCAAACGCCTGCAATGGCGTTCAGCATGGTAGATTTACCGGCACCGTTACCGCCGATGACCGTCACAAAATCGCCGTCATTCAGGCGAAGGTTCAGCCCATCCAGTGCCACCTTTTCATTGACCGTCTTTGCGTTAAAAGTCTTTCGTATATTCTTGAGAACGAGCATGGGTCAGCTTCCTTTCCCGGAATGTTTGGCGTCAAGGTTGGCCTTCCAATAGGGAATTGCCAGGAACACGGCTACGATCAGCGCGGAGAGCAGCTTGAGCAGGTTTGTGTTCAGGCCCATCCACAGGACGATCTGAATCACGATGTAATAAATTACAGCACCGATTGCTACACCGACGAGCTTCAGAGCAAAATTGATGAAGATCTTGCCAAAGATCACTTCACTGATGATGACAGCTGCCAGACCTATGACGATGGCACCACGTCCCATGTTGACATCCACAAAACCCTGGTAGTGTGCCAGCAGTGCGGATGAAAGGGCAACGATGCCGTTTGAGATCATCAGGCCGATGATTTTGGTGATGTTGGTGTTGATGCCCTGGGCACGGGACATCGCTTCATTAGCGCCCGTAGACCGCAGGGAACAGCCGATTTCCGTGCCGAAAAACCAATAAAGCAAGGCAATGACGACGGCAAGGATGATGAGCGTGATAAAGATCGGGTTGTTCAGGCTCATCTGACGGACATTACGCTGGCTGACGATCAGCGGATATTTGGTGACGGCAATCCCCTGATTGGCCTTGAAGTCCATGATGGCAAGATTGATGGAGTAAAGAGAAAGCTGAGTCAGGATACCGGAGAGGATCGGGGGAATCCCCATGGCAGTATGGAAAATTCCGGTCACAAGACCCGCGATCATACCGGCGAAAACGGCAGCCAGCAGTGACACCCAGACGTTTACGCCGTTCAGCATCAGCATAACGCAAACAGCCCCGCCCGTTGCCATGGTACCGTCAACAGTGAGGTCTGCCAGATCCAAAACCTTATAGGTGATATAAACACCGATTGCCATGATCCCCCAGATCAGACCCTGGGCAACGGCTCCCGGCATAGCGTTGAATAGAGCGGTGATGTTAATGGTTCGTTCCCCCCTTCTAAGGTAAGAAGTAAGAAGTAAGGAGTAAGAAATGAAGTTCAGACGATATCACTCCTTACTCCTTGCTGTGTACTATGTACGCTTATTACTCGATTGCTGTGTAACCTTCCGGCACTTCGACACCGAAGATCTCACACAGTTCGGCATTATATTTCTTTTCGACTTTCGGAGCAAAGCGGACATCCATGGTGGAGACGTCTGCACCGTTGACGAGGATCTCATAGGCCATTTCACCGGTGGTGTAGCCCAGGTCATAGTAGTTGATGGTCAGGGCGGCGACACCGCAGCCGGCTGCGATGCCTTCTTCACCGACGACAGCAGGAACGCCAGCCGGTTCCAGCACGTTGCGGATCGCTTCAGTGCAGGAAGCTGCGGTGTTGTCGGTCGGGATGTAGATCACATCGCTGTTGTCAGCAGCATTCTGTGTTACGGATGCAACATCATTGGAATCAGCGAAAGTGAATTCGTCTGTCTCATAACCCAGCTCTTCCAGATATCCCTTGATTACTTCGATCTGATATTTGGAGTTCGGTTCGGCGGAGCAGTAAAGCAGACCGACTTTTTTGGCTTCCGGGAACAGCTCATTCAGCATTTCAGCCTGTTCCTTCAGCGGAGCCAGGTCAGAGGTGCCGGAGACATTCATGCCGGTAGCTCCGGTCCAGTCGTCGATATCCAGAGCGGTGGCGTAGTCGGTGACGGATGTACCGAGGATCGGAATATCACCGGTGGCAGCAACGGCTGCCTGCAGCGCCGGGGTAGCGTTGGCCATGATCAGGTCGACACCGTTGGAAATGAAGGTGTTGACGATGGTGGAGCAGGTGTTGGAGTCGCCCGAGGCGTTCTGCACGTCGAATTTCACGGAATCACCGAGCTTTTCGGTGAGAGCATCCTGGAAACCCTGTGTTGCAGCATCCAACGCGACATGCTGGACCAGCTGGCTGACGCCGACCGTATAGGTATCCTTTGCCATGGCGGCAGTGCAGAAGCAAAGCACGGCAAGGATCACGATTGCAAGAGTTTTTTTCATTATAAAATTCCTCCCATAAAAAAATAATTTCACATCCGAAAGCTCCCGATTTTTGAACGTTTTTCATTCAAAAACTTACTTGTCTTTCGGTTGTATATCAGCATGTTATCAGTGTCGTTTGTCATATGAATCATGAATTTATTATGTCTTAAATCAGATTTTTTTGCTGTCCGGTATTATATCACCCTTTCAAAATTTGTCAGGATTCCGTGACATTTCGGATATTTTTACAAATTTTCTTCGAGGCTGACAGAAATGATTCTGCAGAGGTATCTATTCAGAAGGGACAGGCCCCTCTGACTCGATTCTGAGTCGCCGGGTACAGTCCCTGACCGGGTACTGAACAGTTAACCGCGAAGGAACATTCGCAGATAAATTTTCGTATATAATATGAACGTAAACAGGAGGTTGTGTTAAGATGAGAACGGAGCGTAATCAAAACATTGTTTATGTGATCATTGCGGTGCTCGCAATCGGAGCGATCATATTTGGTGTGATCGGGCTCTGGCGGCATCAGGAAAGCAAATCGGAAAACAGTTCATCCGGGACACCTTCCCTGCTCGAAAAGATAAAACCTGTTCCAACCGAAGAAACCCAGTGGAATGTTCAGAATATTCTGATCTGCAAGAGTGAATTTGAAGGACTGCGCTCCAGGGCTGAAAAGATCGGTGCTTCGGGTATGCTGGTCATGAATACCCACAGTGCAGATTACGGCCGATGTGAGCTTACGATAAAAAATATGAGGGGGATCGGCGATTTGGGAACGGTCACCTTTTCTACTGCGCCAAAGGATGGCAGTTATGGGATAAAGCTGTCAATGGCAGCCAATCAGACAGATCAGGCTCGACTGTGGACAGAGGCCGCATTGCTTTTTCTCAACAATCAGATCAGTGAAAAGATAGCGGCGGATGCCGTGAGAACTGCCCTGGATGAAGGGTCCGTGACCGGTGAGCTCTTTACGATCGATGTCAGAACTGATGTGAGGATCGATGCAAACAATGTGAACCCGCTGAAGATCATTGAGATCAGCGGGACGCTGAATGAGGTTGAATAAAATTGCAGGAACAAATCCTGATAGTGCGTGCCCGGAATTAATACAGCAATTCTGAATATGAAGCACACGGGGACGGGTTCGCTGCTGCCGCGCAGCCGGCACTGCGGAACCGTCCCCATGCTGCGCTGATAATATGCGAATAGCTTTCCATATTCAGAATTCCCGGAATTAATATAATTTAAATGAAAGATTCTTCAAAAACCGTGTATAATACTTATGTCAATTGGGGATGTTCCGGTCTCGACGGGGGAGGCTGGTCCCGGATTGCGAGT
>CAYWGX010000191.1:0-5480 GCA_964457635.1 uncultured Leptolinea sp. | reverse complement strand
AGGTGACTACAGGCAACCGGCCCCGCTGGCACATATTAATCAGTGTTTCCTTAAATATGTGTCCGTAGGGTCACTTGTGTTCCGTCATTGACTGCTGTAATATCAGGTTGTTAATCAAACGAAGCAGCATAACATTCTGATATTTCCGGCTTTTTGTTTTCATATCTATATTTATCATACCATAAATAATATGTATTCGGGTATCGTCTGTGTTTCAGCAATTCTGGATATGAAGCACACGGGGACGGTTTCATTGCTGCCGCGAAGCCGGCACTGCGGAACCGTCCACCTGTTGCGCCAATAATGTGCGAATATTTTTCCATATTCAGAATTCCTGTCTGTGTTTGATTTTATCAGGACTATCCTGCCGTTTTGTTGTATACTTATAATAATAGAGCAGTCCGAAATCATGGATCCGGCAGATCATGATCGACAGTGCTCCCAATGCTTACTGAATATGAAAAACAGAGACAATCTTTTCCGCATGATTCCACTTGCTCTTCTGGCTGTACTGATCTTTCTGCTTTGCAGTCAATTCTCCTACTTTGCGGACGATTGGTTTTGGGGAACAGACAGCCGCTTCAGCACCTTTCTGGACAGCTTTTCAAACCCCGAAAATCCCTTCCATTTTTATAACAACGGGCGCTATTTCGGCAATGGTCTTGGCTTTATCTCCGCGAACCACCGCTTCATCCGGAATCTGATCATGACCGTAACGCTTATGACGATCATAACTGTCACGGCAAAGATCACCCTGCAGACAGCAGACATAAAAAAAGATTCTTCTGCATCCATGCAGAACCTGATGATTTTTCTCTGCGGGGGTGTTTTGCTGCTTTGTCCCAAAGAGATGTTCCGGGAATCCATCGGATGGAGCGTTGCCTTTATGAACTATGTAGTTCCCTCCGCCCTGTACCTGACAGCCATCAGAAAATTATATACGCAAAAGCATAACGCGAAAACGGATATCTCTTTTTTTCTCCTTCCGCTGCTTGCCGCGTTCTTTATCGAAAACCTCACCATCGGCAACGCTATCTTTATTGCGGTATGGCTTATTTATCGCTTGCTCCGGAAACAAAAACCGACCGTCAGCGAATGGCTGTACCTTGCGGGATCCGCAGCCGGTTTGATCCTGATGTTTTCGGATGACGGCTATCGGCAGATCCTTCAGGGCAATCCGGAGGAAACGTATTGGTCCGCACAGACCGGTTCGCTGATGATGATGATCGAAACCGGGATCCGGGCATTTCATAACTTTATTGCTAATGCATCAGTCGGATGGATGAAGACGCTTACCTGTTTCGGAGCAGTTAATTTTCTGGCAGCCTTTCTGCTCATGAAAGAAAAGACCGGGAAAAAATCCGCAGCAGTCCTGCTCCTGCTGACCCTATTGGACCTGCTGACAGCATTTTATTTTCTGCTGAGGGCAGCAGCTCCATCCTGGAAAGTCTTTTTCTCCTATACGCAAATTACTGAAACAATTCTGTCTGCTTCATTTTTGCTTTCGCAGCCTGTCATTATTCTGCTGCTGCCTTATTCCAGGACACAAAAGGAAAAACTCGTTTTCACCTGGCTGTTTGCAGCGCTGATCACTTTGCCGCTGGCGGTAGCACAGCCGCTTTCCCTGCGGGAGTTTTTCCCGACTTCAGTGTTTCTGCTGCTGCTTTACAGCCAGATCGCCTGCATGAATCTTAAAATGCTCAAAGAGAAGTTTTCTTTCACAATTGATCGAACACTTCTCCCATATGCGGCCGGTATGTTTCTGGTCGTCTGGGGATACCTGTTCAGCGTTTATGCCGTCATAGCCCATTATGAACAGGAGCGGATCAAATATGTCAGATATCAGGAATCACTCGGGTTCTACGAGACGATTTTCCCGACCCTTCCGTATGAAGATTATGTGATCACCGCTTACCCATGGGAACGAACCTGGCAGGAAAGGTATAAAAAGTTTTATGGGCTGAATCTGGATATGAATTTCACCATCGTCCCATTCGAAGAATGGATGGAAACACGATAGGAACCAAGTACCGTTTGAGAGGGTTCCTTCGGTCGCCTCGCGATGCCGTCCTGCATCCGAACCGGAAGCCCCGTATTGAATCAGCTGAAGATCGCCAGAATGAAAAAGACAAAGAAACAGAAGAGATTCGCGCAGAGAATGCACAGATCCTTTTCGGAATCATCCAATTCATCAAAACTGATTCCTGGACGCTCATCGACATAATCGATCATGTCGCCATACATGGGAGATGGTTTTTTGGCCGGATTCACCCGCATCATCATCAGTCGAGGGAGCTTCATGTCATCCAGACGGAACCATGCTATGGCTGACAACAGCAGGAATATAAAGGCAAACAGGAAAAATAATTCTTCTTTGACAGGACGATTGATGTTCTTTGAAATGAAAAAGTCTGCCAGAAGAGCGATAAACAAAGCCAGCACAAACCTGGTGAAAGTCATATAGATCATCGGCCGCAGCATATACGGTTCATAGATTTCTTTGAACTTTTTCAAAGTATTCTCCCTGTTGTATCACTTCTCTCTGAGAAGCGTTGATAAAAACTGTTGTCAAAAACGGAAACTGCGGCTGACAAAATATCTTTAATTAATCACTGTCTTAATTTTAGCTGATATCTTCTAAAAAAAATTAATCTTCTCTGTCAAATATTACGAATCTGATATCAGTAACAGCGATTCTGAATTTGGAAAACTACCCACACATTATCGGCGCAACATAGGGACGGTTCCGCAGTGCCGGCTTCGCGGCATCAGCGAAACCGTCCCCATGTGCTTCATATTCAGAATTCCTGTATCAGTAACAAATATTCTTGACGTGTAAAAAGTGTAAAGGTAAAATAAAGAAACATTTTTTATCTTTTTTATTTTTTCAGGGAGGAATTTATTCATGAAAAAACTTCTGACAATCGTATTGTCACTGGTTCTGCTGTTCAATGCATCGCTTGCTATGGCAGAGCAGAAACATGACCTGGTAACCTATGAAACCAGAGGACGCGAAGTAGACACCTGGAATGTACTCTACTCTCAGTGGGCCGCAAGCAACAATGTGCTGGTCAACCTGGTTGACGGACTTATGACCAACGACAACCATGGGAACATGCAGCTGAACGCCGCAAAATCCTATGAGACCACCGATGACGGACAGACCTGGGTCTTCACCCTCAATGAAGGCATGACCTGGTTTGACAAGGACGGTGAATATCAGGCTGATGTTCTGGCATCCGACTGGGCGACCGGTTTGGAATGGGTGCTGAACTACGCCAAAAACGATTCCTATAATACCTCTATGCCCAACCAGATGATCAAAGGCGCGCAGGAATATTATGACTACACGAAAGAATTAGCGACTTCCGAAGGCAATGAAGCCGCCTGGGCACTGACCGCTGATGCCGGATCCAAATTTGATGAACTGGTCGGCATCGACTGCGACGATGATGCCGGCACCATCACCTATACGCTGATCGATAAACTTCCTTACTTCCCGTCCGTCGCCACCTACAACTGCCTTTATCCGCTTTCTGCCGCATTCATTGAAGAAAACGGCGTTGAAGGCTTTCGGGATGTAACCTGGGAAACCATGTGGTATTCCGGTCCCTACACCATCACCTATTTCGAATATGACAATCAGAAGGTCTTCACCAAGAGTCCGAACTACTGGAACGATGCCAATGTGGAACGTCTGGACTCAATCACTTTAAAGATCGTCGATTCCAACGCGGTCGCTTATCAGCTGTTTGACCGGGGTGAACTGGATCATGTCTCTCTGGACCAGGCGACACTGCAGGAGATCTATCGGGACGAAAATCACAAATGGCACAATTATCTCGTCGAAATGCGTCCGACCAAGTATGCCTATCACTTCCATTTCGACTTTGCCAAGAACCTGGCTGACGGCGAAACCCCGGACACCAACTGGAACCTGGCCATCGCCAACGAGAACTTCCGCAAAGCGCTCTATTACGGTCTTGATCTGACAAGCTACTTCGCCCGTGTCAATGCCATCAATCCGCTGAACTGCCAGAACTATGTTTACACCGGCAACGGCGTATCCTTCACATCTGACGGAACGGATTACACCAAAGTGGTCCGTGAGGAAATGGGTGTCGACTACGACTACAGCGTATTCAACCGCTACGATCCGGAAGCTGCAGCTGAATACAAGGCAAAAGCCATGGAAGAACTGACTGCGAAGGGCGTCACCTTCCCGGTCAATGTTGATTATTACTTCAATGGTTCCGACGATGTGGAAGCCCAAACCGCAAAGGTCCTGCAGAACATCTTCAAAGAAGGCCTGGGAGAAGATTTTGTTGTTCTGACGCCCAATACCTATATCTCATCCATTGGGAATGAAGTCCGCACACCGCGGAAAGCCTCCTTCTACAAAACCGGATGGGGCGCTGACTTCGCTGACCCGATCAACTTCCTCGGACAGGAGACCTATGATGATACTTCCGCTTATTTCTCCACCGTGTACAGCCATATCAACGAAGTTGACGATGCGGATTTGATTGCCGCTTACAAAGAATTCACCGAACTGGTCAAAGCCGCAGATGCCATCACCGATGACCTGGATGCCCGCTACGCAGCCTTCGCGAAAGCTGAAGCCTGCTTCCTTGATCATGCGCTGGTCATCCCGACCCATTATGAAATCGAATGGGAACTGACCAAAATCAACGATTACAGCCGTGTCTACGCCATGTACGGCATGCAGACCTACCGTTATGTCAACTGGGAAGTCAGCACAGAGCCGCTGACCACCGAGGAAGCCTCTGCCAACGCAGCTGCCTGGGCAGCGGAATAGTGGTAAGTTGTCAGTTGTCAGCAGGCAATGGTTAGTTGGCAGTGAAAATCGGATGTTGCTTCGCGCCGTTATTCCAGATTTTTTCAAGACAAACAACTGAAGCCTGAAAATCTTATTCAATTTGCTGAAAAGGTGGGTGAAGAAAACTTCACTCACTTTTTTCAGCAATTTTCAATAAGCTTTTATTTCATTCTTGACGAATTAAGGCAAAAAAGATAAAATAGTTGCAAATATCTTTTATTTGGAGGATTCTAATATGAAGAAAATGCTTTCAGTTGTTTTGGCATTGGCTATGCTTCTCTCCGTTGTCTCCATGGCAATGGCTGACGAACTGACCAACCTGAACACATATGAAACAAAGGCCCGTGAACTGGAAACCTGGAACATTCACTATTCCCAGGCTGCAGCCGACCTCAACGTTCTGACCAACTGCTTCGACGGCCTTCTGACCAACGACAATCACGGCGATCTGAAACCGAATGCCGCGAAGTCCTATGAATCGCCCGGGTCTTCACCCTCAACGAAGGTATGACCTGGTTTGACAAAGACGGCGAATATCAGGCTGACGTTGTTGCCACCGACTGGGCAACCGGTCTGGAATGGGTTCTGAACTATGCGAAGAACGACTCCTACAACGCTTCCATGCCGATGGAAATGATCG
>CAYWGX010000190.1:0-5545 GCA_964457635.1 uncultured Leptolinea sp. | reverse complement strand
CCAGCTCCTGGTCCAGATAGCTGTTGATGAGTTCGTAATCTTTTTGCGAAAGTTTCTCTGCCATGGTACATCCCTGATGTGAGCATGAAAAAATCACATCCTATAACCTACAACCTATATCCTATAACCTACAACCTATATCCTATAACCTACAACCTATATCCTATATCCTTCAGACTGATTAACGCTCCCTGTCCGTTAAAAGTTCCCTTTTGATTTCAAACAATCCCGCATCCGCAGGCGTGCCCGCAGCAGGCGGCTTTTCACGGTCCCCAGCGGTACTTTCAGCATGTCGGCGACGGACTGATAATCCATTTCCTGGATATCGATCAACAGAAATACTGTGCGGTAAACATCCGGCAAAAATTCAAAACAGGATTGGATCGCTTCCTGCCTATCCATCCGTTCGAGCTGTTCCACAGGGGATTCCGAGGGATCGATGAGCCAGGGAACGTCTTCATTTTCATCTTCGCTGTCCTGAGACTGTGGGACGAGCTCCTGCTCGGGGTGCCGCTTCATCCGGCGCAGTTCGTCGTAACAGGCATTGATAGTGATGCGCAGGATCCATGGCTTGAAGGACGTTCCGCTGAAGCTGCCGATGTGTTTCCATGCGTTGATGAAGGCGGTCTGCGTGATGTCATCGGCACGGGCCGTATCGCACATGATGCGCAGGGCAGTGTTGAACACAGCCGTCTGATAATAAGTCACCAGACAGTTAAATGCCTCAAGAGAGCCGTCTACGGCCATCTCAAGATATTTTGCCTCGTTCTCAAAATAGATTTCAGACATTAGATTATAGGTTTTAGGTGCAGGTATTAGAAGGAAATCTTCATGATGCAGCAAGTTCCTGTATCCTGCAGCCTAACTCCTCACTCCTTATTCCTCATTCCTCACTGCGCGTCAGCGCTCATGTTTCCCCAGTTTACGCCCCGTTTTGCCTCTGTCAGCAGGGGGACGGCCAGTTTGGTGATGTTTTCCATCACATTTTGGACAACTTTCTGTGTCCGATCCAGTTCTTCTTCCGGGACTTCCAGCATCAGCTCATCATGGACCTGCAGCAGGATCGAAGCACGCAGGCCCTGCTTTTTCAATTCCGGGGGCAGGGCGATCATGGCAGCTTTCAAAATATCTGCGGATGTTCCCTGGACCGGGGCATTGATGGCTTCCCGTTCTTCCCGGTTACGTAAATTGTAATTCAATTCCCGCTTTAAATTGGGAAAATAACGCTTTCTTCCTGCAAGTGTCTGCACCCAGCCCTGCTGGGCAGCCGTTTGTCGCAATCCGTCCAGGAAGGATTTCACCTTCGGGAACTGTTCAAAATAGGCTTTGACAAAGGCGGAAGCTTCCGAAGGTGTCAGCCCGGTGGATTTGGAGAGACCGAAGGAGCTCATGCCGTAAATCAGACCGAAATTGATAGCCTTGGCATGGCGGCGCTGGTCTTTCGTGACTTCGGAGATGTCACAGTGGTAGATCGCCGCTGCCGTGGCCGCGTGGATATCCTGCCCGGCATTGAAGGCGGCGATCATGGCTTCGTCTCCGGACATATGGGCAACGATGCGCAGCTCGATCTGGCTGTAGTCCACCGAAAGCAGCTGACAGCCCGGTGCCGCGGTGAAGGCGGTGCGGATCTGTTTTCCCAGCTCGGTGCGGGTGGGAATGTTCTGCAGGTTCGGCGAAGAGGATGCCAGACGCCCGGTCACGGTCCCGGTCTGGTTGAAGGAAGTATGGACCCGTCCGGTGGTTTTGTCGATGCTTTCCGGCAGGGTATCGGTATAGGTGCTTTTGAGTTTGCCGACTTCACGGTATTCCAGGATCTTGTCGATCACCGGATGTTCCCCGCGCATTTCCTCCAGCACATCCGCTGCTGTTGAGTAGTTCCCGGCTGAGGTCTTTTTGGCTGTACGGGGCGGTATGAGCTTCAGGGTGTTGAACAGCGCAGCGGAGAGCTGCTGCGTCGAGTTGATGTTGAAGGGGTAGCCCACCAGGTCATAGATCTCTTTTTCTGAGGCTGCCAGCCGTTCTGCCAGGTCCGCTGACATCTGCTGCAAAAACGCTTTGTCCAGCAGGATCCCGCGCATTTCCATTTCCGCCAGTACCGGGATCAGCGGGATCTCCAGCTCATCAAAGATGTGCTCTGTCTGTTCGGTTCTCATCTTTTCCCGCAGGAGCGGCATCAGCTGCAGCACTACCTCCGCGTCAGCCGCGGCATAGGGGGCCGCGTCCTTTACCGGGACCCGGTCCATGGTGATCTGCTGCTTTCCCTTCCCGATCAGTGTTTCGATCTCGGTCATCTGAATGCCCAGCAGGGCTTTCGCCATCGGTTTGAGACCAAGCTGCCGGGATTCCGGGTCCAGGATCCAGCCGGCGATCATGGAATCAAAGCGGATCCCCCGAACCGGCATACCGCAGCGCTCCAGCACGATCATGTCATATTTGATGTTGTGTCCGGTTTTCGGCAGCTCCGGGTCCGCAAGGACCGGGCCCAGTTTTTCACGTATGGTGTCCAGCGGAAGCTGTGGCTCTCCCCCGCTGTGACCGACCGGGATATAATAGCCGGTCTTCGCTTCAGCTGCCAGGGAAATACCCACAAGATCACAGGAAATCGGATCCACCCCGGTGGTTTCCGTATCCAGGGCGATCATCGGTGCTTTGCGAAGCTTTTCCGTCAGTTCGTCGAGAGCGGATGCGCTGTCAACGATGACGGTATGGTTTTCATAAGGTTTCTCTTCCGCTGCCGCCGGTATCTCCGCTGCGGCGAAGAGGGAAGGCTGTGCATCTTCTTTTTGATAACCCGGTGCCAGTTTGCGCAGTTTCGGCAGCAGGGTGTTGAATTGCAGGGTGCGGAACAGCCTGTCCATGGCGGGAAAGTCGATATTGGCGGTGGAGGCTTCCTCAATGCGGAAGTATTCCGGCAGGTCGGTGCGGATGCGGGCCAGGTCCTGGCTCAGATAGGCGCTTTCTTTGTTATTTTCGATCTTTGTCTTGACGGCACCTTTGAGTTTATCGGTGTTCGCGTAGATGTTATCCAGCGTTCCGTAGGTTTCCAGCAGGGTGACAGCCGTCTTGGGACCGATGCCCGGGATGCCCGGATAGTTGTCGGAAGGGTCCCCGACCAGTGCCTTATAATCCACCACCTGTTCCGGGGTCACGCCCAGAAAATCCTTCACCATCTGCGGAGTGTAGTCTTTGGAATCGGAGAGCTTGCTGCCGGGCAGGGAGACGACGATGTGCTCATCCACAAGCTGCAGCAGGTCCCGGTCACCTGTGATGATCTTCACATCATAGCCTTTGGCGGCCATCTGTTTGGCGGTGGAGCCCAGTACATCGTCGGCTTCATATCCTTCCACTTCCAGGCGGGGAACGCCGAGGGTGTCCACCAGTTCTTTCATTCGGCCGATCTGCAGCCGCAGGTCATCCGGCATTTTCGCGCGGGTGCCTTTGTAGGCGGGAAAAAGCTCATTGCGGAAGGTCTTGCCGATATCGAAGGCCACTGCCAGATAGTCCGGGTGGTTGTTTTCCAGCAGCCGCAGCAGGATCGAGGCAAAGCCATACGTGCCGGCAGTCGGTTCTCCGTCCGGTGTGGTCCAGCGGGAGGTGTCCTGCCCTGCGGTGATCGCAAAATAAGCGCGATAGGCGATCGCGTGTCCGTCAATGAGATAAAGGGTTTCCGTCATCCATGCCTCCGCATCTTTTTACTTCTATGATATCCCGTTTTTTGTTTGATAACTCATATCTTATTCCGCATTCCGAATCAGCTGCAGGATCGTTTCATCCGAAAAGTCTCTGTCGGCTGTGCTGACAAAACAATTGGCAGACCAGAATCGTGCGTTGTTTTGATCTTTTCGATAAGTATAGACGAATGCTTCCAGATCATCCCGAAATTCCCGGGCGGTTTCTTCTGCTGAATCCGAATCCTGCAGCTCGATTCGGAATTGGACAAACTGCGGGCGGATCCGTATTTTTTCGATTTCGCGCTCAATACGGACAGCATTCAGCAGAAGACAGCGTTTGATCGCTCCGGACATTTGACTGCTGATCAAGTCATCACGCCGTTTGGGAATAAAAGTGAAGGAGAGCCATCCTGTCAGCGCGGCTTCCTGCCTGAACAGATCGTCGACCCGGATAAAGTCAGCTTCTTCCGAGTACTCATCCACATCGAAAAAAATCAGTTCAGGCGGTTCTTCCCGGCGGATCTGCTTTTTTTCCACCGGGAACCGTTCAAATTCATGATCCGCGTTCTTTTCCATGTGTCGTTTTTCTATTCGTGTCCATTTGGTCATCAATATTTGTTGAAAATATCGCGGCCGGTTTCCGGCCCCTTATTTTCAAGCTTCATCTTCCCTACTATTATACTATTTTACAGGTACAATCAATAGAGAAGTTTTAAAGGAGACAGGAATTCTGAATATGGAAAGCTATTGGCACATTATTGGCGCAGCAGAGGGACGGTTCCGCAGTGCCGGCATCGCGGCAGCAGCGAAACCGTCCCCCTGTGCTTCATATACAAAATTCCTCTAAAGGAGAATGAAGCGATGAACATTACCGAAGGCACTATTTCATTCAGCGGATACCGGACCTGGTACCGCATTGTGGGTGAGGCAAATCCGGAAAAGGCGCCGCTGGTGCTGCTGCACGGCGGGCCGGGATCCACGCATAATTATTTTGAGGTGCTGGATTCCTTTGCGGAGGAAGATCAGCGGCAGCTCATCATGTATGATCAGCTCGGCTGCGGCAATTCCTATCTGGACGGACATCCGGAGCTGTGGACCCGGGAAACCTGGGTTCGGGAGCTCATCACCCTGCGGGAGGAACTGAAGCTTCCCGAAATTCATCTGCTCGGACAATCCTGGGGCGGGATGCTGGCACTGGAATATGTCTGCAATTATGCTCACAGCGGCATCAAAAGCCTCATCCTTTCCTCGACACTGCCCTCCAGTCAGCTTTGGGGTATCGAGCAGGCCCGCATGATCAAAGAGCTGCCGCAGGAAATGCAGGAGGCCATCCGTATTGCCGCGGAAACCGGTAATTATGACAGCCCGGAAGCTAAGGCCGCTGAGGCAGAATATATGCTGCGGCATGCCGGCGGTCCGTATGGGGAGGATGCACCGGAATGCCTGACCCGGGAAAAACGCAGCGGACGGGAGTCTTATGTTGTGGGCTGGGGGCCGAATGAGTTCACACCGCTGGGTACTTTGAAGGATTATGACGTTACCGGCAAGCTCTGCACCATCACGGAACCGGCTCTCATCATCAGCGGCGGGAATGACCTGTGTACGCCCTTCATTGCCAAGACCATGTTCGACGGCATTCCTAACTCCCGCTGGGAGCTGTTCCGCACCTGCCGCCACTCCTGCTATGTGGAGGACCTGCCGCGTTATTCGTCCCTGCTGAAGGAATGGCTGAATCAATACGATTAAGCGGTGTGTTTTGAGCATACGTGGACGAAGCACACAGGGACGGTTTTTGTGTTGTTGGCTTCGCGGCAGCACGGAAATGCCTGCCCCGTAAGGTGCGGGCTTCGCCCGATAGATGCGGGGCAGGAGCT
>CAYWGX010000189.1:0-5595 GCA_964457635.1 uncultured Leptolinea sp. | reverse complement strand
GGATGGGCTATGCTGATGTTGTTTATCTCCCAAAGCATGATTCCGATTGGCCCGTGCTTGTAATTGAATTGAAATGGAACGATTCCGCGGAAGGCGCCATTAATCAGATTTTACAGAGGAAATATCCGGACGCTATTCGGGATTATGGCTGTGATATTATACTCGTAGGTATCAATTACGATAAGAATGCCCCGGCAGGGAAAAGAAAACACAATTGTAAAATCTGCCGTGTATCGAAATAAGAAAGAAGACAGTAGATATAACAAAAGAAAAGAGGTATTTATGAAACCAACTTTGACATTGATCGGACATGCTTCCATGAAAATCAAAACCACGGAAGGCGTGGTGATTTATATCGATCCCTATTATGACGGGGATTACAGTGAATCGGCTGATATCATTCTTTCTACCCATGAGCATTTTGATCACAACGTGATCGAAAAAGTGACGCAGAAGCCGGACTGTGTCGTGAAACGGGTTGCGGATGCTTTGAATCCCGATCTTTCTCACAACAGCTTTGATATCAAGGGTGTGAAGATCGAAGCAGTCACGGCAGGCGGCAATCAGAACCATCATCCTGATAATACGGTTGGTTACCTGCTCACCTTTGACGGCATCACCGTTTACCATCCGGGCGATACATCCAAGATCCCGGAAATGGAAGCCTTGAAAGATTTCAATATTGATTATGCTTTCTTCCCGATCGACGGTGTTTACAACATGGGACCGGAAGAAGCCACGGAGTGCGCGAACCTGATCGGTGCAAAGCATAACACACCGATGCACTTTTTCGATGCCGACCCGATGAAGTTCACCCCGGAAAATCTGCTGCGCATGAATTACGGCGACACGATTGAATTGAAATAAGAAATAAGAAATCAGAAATCAGAAATCAGAAATAAGAAATAAGAAATAAGAGGGATGCCGGGATTATCTCGACGTAAGAATACGGCGGGGACTGTCCCCGAGGGGCATTTGGTTTACAATGATGTTATGAAATGTTAAGCAATTAACCTATTTGACCGCATTAATGATATAATTCAGGCCGTGAAAAACAATAAATGGTCTAAATTCTTTTCCTATTACAAACCTTACATCGGGGCATTCTTTTGGGATATGTTCTTCTCGATGCTGGGTGCTGCGATCATGCTTGCTATTCCGCTGATCGTCCGTCATATTACCTACAACGTTGTTTATTATGAAGTCCATCAGGCACGGCAGGAGATTTTGCGCCTGGGGCTGCTTTTCCTGATCCTGATCGCCATCGAATACGGCTGCAACTTCTGGACGACCTACTACGGTCACCGCATGAGTTCCCGCATGGAATATGATATGCGGGCGGAGCTTTTTTCCCATTACCAGAAACTCTCTTTCAGCTTTTATGATGACCAAAAGGTCGGGCAGCTGATGTCCCGGGTGACGAACGACCTGTTTGAGATTAGCGAGCTCTTCCATCACGGACCGGAGGACCTGGCGATTTCATTGATCAAGCTGATCGGCTCCTTCATCATCCTCTTCTTCATCAACTGGCGGCTGTCACTCTGTGCTTTTGCACTGGTTCCGCCCATGGTGATCTATGCCATCAAGCTGAACCGGAAGATGAAACTGGTTTATAAAAAGAACCGCAAACGCATTGCCGAGATCAACGGACAGATCGAAGAGAATCTTTCCGGCATTCGCGTGGTGAAGTCTTTTGCCAATGAAGCGGTGGAAGAGCGGAAGTTCAAGGTTGGCAACGACGGATTCCTTGAGAGTAAGCGGG
Organism: uncultured Leptolinea sp.; assembly: GCA_964457635.1. Lineage (GTDB taxonomy): Bacteria > Chloroflexota > Anaerolineae > Anaerolineales > Anaerolineaceae > Flexilinea. The sequence goes on along the minus strand of CAYWGX010000189.1, from coordinate 3,833 downwards.
AAAACTACAAACTGATGGCGCAGTACCAATCCGGGCTGAACGGCTTTACGACCCTGCTGAATATTGTGGTGGTGATCGTCGGTGCCTGGTTCATTACCGGAAACCTGATGCCTGCAGCGGAGCTGGTGACCTTCCTGCTTTATGTCGGCAACATCACGGAACCGATCCGCAAGCTGGTAGCATTCACAGAGCAGTATCAGAATGGTATGTCCGGGTTTGAACGTTTTCTGGAGATCATGAATGTTCATCCGGATATCGAGGATGAACCGAATGCCGCAGAAGCAGGGCAGCTCAAAGGGAAAATCAATTTCCGTGATGTTTCATTTCGTTATGAGAACACCCTGCAGAATGTGCTTTCCCATATTGATTTAGAAGTGGAACCCGGTGAATATATCGCGTTGATCGGTCCCTCCGGTGTAGGAAAAACGACGCTTTGCAGCCTGATCCCGCGCTTTTATGAAGTTTCGGAAGGCCGGATTCTGATCGATGACCGGGATATCCGTGAGTATACCCAGCAGAGCCTGCGCCGGAACATCGGGATCGTCCAGCAGGATGTTTACCTGTTTTCCGGTGATGTTTTGGAGAATATCCGCTATGGGCGACCGGATGCCACGGATGAAGAGGTGATCATGGCAGCTAAGCTCGCGAATGCCCATAATTTCATCCTTGACCTTCCGGATGGTTATCATACCGACATCGGTCAGCGGGGGGTGAAGCTTTCCGGCGGACAGAAGCAGCGCATTTCTATCGCCCGGGTTTTCCTCAAGGATCCGCCGATTCTGATTTTTGATGAGGCGACTTCTTCTCTCGACAACAAGAGTGAAAAGGTGGTGCAGAAGTCACTGGAAGAACTGGCGAAGAATCGTACGACGCTGGTGATCGCACACCGTCTTTCCACCATCCGGGCCGCGAAACGTATTCTGGTCCTTTCTGAAGACGGCATTGATGAAGAAGGCACCCATGATGAATTGATGGAAAAGAACGGCGTTTATGCCATGCTTTACCGGCTGCAGTTCCCGGAATTTCTTGAAGAGGAAAACGATATTGCCTACGCTGAGGCTGCCTGATCACGGAGCGTGCCGTCTATGATGAGCAAAACCCATTTGGCTGTGGGGATCGCGGCATCCCTGGCGGCGGCTCCCCCAACCAAAGAAGGCCTTTGTTATGCGCTGATGGGCGGAGCCATTGGCAGCCTGATCTGTGACATCGACCGCAGTTCCGAGCGGCCTTCCCGGGATGTGAAACAGGGCTGGGCGATTGCATTTACGATTTTCTTTGCCGGGTTTATGCATGAGTCATATACGTATTGGCAGACCTTCAAGGCAGAACATCTGCTTTCTGATCCCCTGAAAGTTGGCTGTCTCGGACTGCTGCTGGTCCTTTTTCTGTTTTCGATCCACGGGGCTCACCGGGGTTTTTCGCATTCGCTGCTGATGTGCCTGGGCTCCTCTGTTTTGATTTTCTTCCTCAGCAAACAAACCTGCATGTTTTATATCGTCGGTTTTCTGACCCATCTGCTGCTGGACGTGCTGAATAAAAAGCCGGTTCGGGTCTTCTATCCGGCGCGGGGCGTTTGCCTGGGCTGGTTTTATGCGGACGGTCTTGCCAACCGCGTCCTGCTCCTGCTTGGCACTGCCGGTATTGCCGCAGCTCTGATCCTCAAGTTTCGTCTTATTGTGATAAGGTGAAATGGTATGCCGGACACCATTGTCTCGGATTGTATGAGTTGATTTTTTGTTACCCCGGGATGTATAATAGAAAATATGATGAATGAATTGGCTGTTATAACAAAGGCAAAAGACCTGTGCTTCTATTCAGAATTGCTGAAAATAGTGATAATTTACTTATCGTTTATAAATTTTGATGTATAATACAGTTGTAGGAGCGGATCATTTGACATGTAATCACAGGGTTAAGATTGTTGTGGCCCTGACTGGTGATGGCTGCTGTCGCCCAATGAAAACAACAAGAACAAAGCGGGCTTCGTCAATAATAACGGCAACATCAATAACAACAATGTGAACAACACCGGTGTAGTCGTTTCTCCCGCTTTTAATGTCAATCTGTCATCTGTCATCTTCTCATCTGTAATCTCATCTGAATCTCCCAATCATTACAAATTAAGCCTGCTGGATAAGGATCTTGAAATCTCTCTGCAATCCGGCACAAGCGCCTCAATAAAAGGCTGCACGGTCACGATCCCCTACAGCATCAGCGGCAGCAATGCAGATGCTGCGACGCATGTCACAGTGCTAATCACAGATAAAGCCTTACCCACGAGCGATTATTATAAAAGTGATGCGAAGATTCTGCTATATAACCCACTGGAAACAACTGAAAGCAGAACCGTCAGTTTTGATTTCTCCAATACAGAGTTAAATTTCGATAAATGGGGAACAGACTATCACGTTTACATCCTCGCGGAGGATGTCAGCAATGGAGAAGCGACCAATTATGCCAGTAAGCCTGTCGAACTTAACAAACCGGAGCATGTGCACGACCGGACCTATGCGGCAAATGACGCTGTCATCACCGCCTCATTATGCGGTACCCTCGGGCATACCGGCGGGAATGCCATCCTGATGCTGAACGCTCCCACCGGTGAATTGACCTATGACGGTACGGCAAAAGCCGCATCCTATACCATCAGCCCGGAAGGTTCGGACGCCTTCGAAAATCCGGAGATCGCCTATACACAGGGCGGAACCGCTCTTACATCTGCACCGGTCAATGCCGGGGATTGTACTGCCGCCGTGACGCTGACCGGCATAAAAACTGCGGAAGGAGAGGTCAAGAGCGTCAACGCCTCGGTAAGCTATACCATCAGCAAAGCGGAGAACCCGATAAAAATCACGGGAACCGCGGCACTGAGGCGGGGCGGGAATACGCTGGATCTATCCTCACTGGTCAACGGAACGGAAGGAAATGTGACTTATGCCTTCAGCGGCGCTCAGACGGCTGTGACCTATTCTGTCAGCGAGGGAGCTGATGTGGCTGACGTCGCTGCCGACGGAACGGTGACCATCAAAGCTGCCGGCACTGCTCGCATCACAGCCACAGCCAAAGAAACAGCGGACTACGCCTCAGCCCGTGCAAGCTTCACTCTGACGGTCCTGAAAAAGAATATCTCCGGCGGGAAGCTGACGCTGACCTTCACCATCAGCAAGGGTGAGGAGAAATACGTCTTCAATGGCGTAACAGTGACGGTGAACCCCGGTGACAAATATCTGCCCGCCTCCGGCGTGCTGACGGTCGAATTTCAGCCCGGTCCGGATTTGAAGACACTCTATGATGATTATAAAGTCAGTGTTTCGGGGTATGCCAAAAAGGTCCGGATCGCTGTGCACAGCGCCGAGGAGCTCCCGCCGAAATACACGGTGTCGGCCAGTGATTTCCACATCGTGGATGGGGATGACGGGAAGCCCCTGGTCACGGGAAAGCTGCTCTGGGATGACGGCAGCCGCCCGCCGGAAGAGCCGGTCCGTGTGGTGGCCCTCCCCGAAGACGAAATCGGCGCCTACTGCCTGCGTGCCGATGGCACGAAGGAATACCTGATTTTCCAGACTTACGACATCTGCATGGCCTATCTCGGCCGTGACGAGCTCTGCCGCGGCCCTGAACGCTGCTATCATAAGTAAGCTTCCCACCACGAAGCACATCGGGGACAAAGCACATTGGGGACGGTTTTTGCGTTGCTGCGAAGCCAACACGCAAGAACCGTCCCCATGTGCGCTCAATTGCCGAAAAAAATACGCACAAGGGGGCGACTCTCTGTGCCGTTAAGCCTCCGCTCGAACGTGACAATTATCGGCACAGAGAAAAACCTGCTCCAT
>CAYWGX010000188.1:0-5644 GCA_964457635.1 uncultured Leptolinea sp. | reverse complement strand
ACCGGCCCCACTGTCACATCGGGATCTGACTCCTTCCTTGCAAAGCGAAGCACAACGGGGACGGTTTTTGCGTTGTTGCGAAGCCAACACGCAAGAACCGTCCACGTGTGCGCTCAATTGCAGGTGAGAAGGCGCACAAAGGGACGGTTCCCGAGTGCCGGCTGCGCGGCAGCAGCGAAACCGTCCCCAAGTGCTTCCTTGCAGGGTGCAGCGTGAAAGGTGAAGGGTAAAGGTTTGGTGCCGCTTAGCGGTGTCAGATAGAGATTTCCTGAAAAGCCATCAAAATCGCCGCGTAGCGACACTTCATTTTCAACTTTCAACTTTCAACTTTTGTTGAAGAGGAATCAGGGTTTTACCTGCCCCGTAAGGTGCGGGCTTCGCCCGATCGATTCGGAGCAGGACCTTCGGCCCCGCAAGCGGGATCTGACTCCTCACTTGAAAGGGGAATCTAATGTGACAGATGGGGACGGTTCCTTCCGTCACCTGGTGACTTCAGGCAACCGGCCCCACTGTTACATCGGGATCTGACTCCTTCCTTGCAAAGCGAAACAATCACGAATCACCCGCAAATCATACGGAAAACGGGAATCTGGGGTATGATAGTATTCATATAAAATTGCTCTTGATTGCCGAAAGGGATAAAAACGGCAATTGAGGATAAAACGGCTCCTTTGCGGATCCATACGGAAACAGCAATGTACTGCCGATAAATTCAACAGAGAAGAATGACAAGCCTATTCAAGGAGAGAAAATGGCAAAAAGAGTATATTTCAATGATCTAACCCTTCGCGACGGGCACCAGAGCTGTGCCGCGACCCGTATGACGACTGAACAGTGCATGCGCGTTCTGCCGATCATCAAGGATGCAGGATACGAAATTTATGAACTGTGGGGCGGCGCCACACTGGACTCCGCCATCCGCTTCACCCGCGATGACCCGTGGGAACGGCTGGAAAAGTTCCGTGACTGCATGGGCGGCGGCGACAAGATCCAGTCCCTGCTGCGCGGCCAGAACCTGTTCGCCTACAATCCCTACCCGGATGACGTGCTGACCGCCTTCATCCGCCAGAGCATCGAAAGCGGCTCCGTCAACATGCGCATTTTTGACGCGCTGAACGATATCCGCAACCTGCGCATGGCCATCCTCGCCACCAAGGCTTACGGCGGCAAGGTGGAAGCAGCCATTTCCTACACCACCAGCCCGGTCCACACCACCGAATATTTCATCAACTACGCGAAAGCACTGGAAGCTGAAGGCGTCGACCGCATCGCCATCAAGGATATGGCCGGCCTGCTGCATCCGGAAGTCGCCGAAGTCCTGTTCCCGGCGCTGAAGAAGGAACTGAAGGTTCCGGTGGTGCTGCACACCCATTCCACCACCGGCGTTTCCATCGTCAACCTGGCCCTGGCCATGAAATACGGCATTGACCGCATGGACACCGCCATTTCCCCGTTCGCCGGCGGTCCATCCCACTCGCCCATCGAAGTGATGGCCATCGTCGCGGAAGAAATGGGCTTCGACCACGGCCTCGATAAGCAAGCCATCTCCAAGGCTCAGGACAAGCTGCGTGTGATCTTCGAAGAGCTCAAGGATTCCATCCCGTCCTTCGGCAAGTTCCGCCGCAAGCCGGTCCGCTTTGAAGATGTCCCGCGGAAAAAGGTCGCGAATATGGTCAGCGCCATTGAAAAGAACGACCTGCCCACCGCCATCGCCGTCAGCCGCGAGATCATGTCAGACCTGGACTATCCGGGCTACGATGACCGCATCTTCGAAAGCCAGATCCCGGGCGGCATGCTCTCCAACCTGCAGAAACAGCTGGCCGGCATGGGCGTCCCCGCGGAGAAGCTGGATGACGTGATGCCAGAGATCCCCTCCGTCCGTGCTGATGTCGGTTATGTGCCGCTTGTCACCCCAACCAGCCAGATCGTCGGCACTCAGGCAGCCTTCAACGTGATGACCGGCTCCCGCTATGCCTTCGTTTCCAATGAATTCAAGATGATCCTGCTGGGTGAATTCGGCAAGACCCCGGCCCCGGTGAACCAGGAAGTTCTGCACCAGGTCTGCGGAGAAGACGCGGAAGTCAAGAAGTACCGCCCGGCCTCCTACCTGATGCCCGGCATGGAAGACCCGGTGGATGAACCCTTCATCAAGTCCCACAAGGACCTGCTGCTGCACAAGGTGTTCGGTCCGGCCGCGGATGAATTCCTGCAGATGAAGAACAAATAAAACAAAACGGTTAAAGTCAGGAACACCTGAGAACCTTCCCGCTGCCGCTGCAATGCCGGCACAGAGGGACCGGTCTCAGGTGTTCTGTAATACAAGGAATGGACCCATGAAAGTATCAACGAGAACCATCATCGCTGTCGTTATCGGAACTGCGGTCTTTTATGTTCTGAACCGTTTTGTCTCGATTCCGAGCGGAATTCCGAACACCACCATCAACACAGCCTATGCCTTTCTGGCTTTCATGTCCTCCGTTTTCGGGCCTCTCGCCGGGGCTATCATCGGCTTTATCGGGCATACCCTGACGGATGTCACCACTTCCGGCAGTGTCTGGTGGAGCTGGGTGATCGTTTCCGCGTTCGTCGGATGGGCGATCGGGCTCTGCAAAAACAATGTCAACGTGGAAGACGGAGATTTCAACTCAAAGGACCTGTTGTTCTTCAATCTCTATCAGATCGCGGCCAATGTGATCGGCTGGGGAATTATCGCGCCCGTCCTGGACATCCTGTTTTATAAAGAACTTCCCGACAAGGCATTTCTTCAGGGACTGACCGCGGGAGCCGCAAACCTGATCACCGTTGCAGTCCTGGGCTCTGTTTTCCTGACGCTTTACGCGAAGGTCCGCTCCGGAGAGTAGATATTAGGATCAAGGATCAAGGATATAGGTTTTAGGTGTTAGGCTGCAGGTTATAGGTTATAGGTTATAGGTTATAGGTTTTAGGTTATAGGTTATAGGTTTTAGGTTATAGGTTGTAGGCTGCAGGTTTAAGGTTTTAGGCTTATAAGTTAAAAATCAGGGACTGTCAGCGCAAATTCGCTGACAGTCCCTTTTGTTTCGGCTCCCGCACAAAACTTATTTCTGATTTCTGATTTCTTATTTCTTATTTTAATTTAAGTATCAGCTCCAGGACCCGTTTGGCAGAAGTCGTGATATCCTCCTCAGTGACCAGTCCCTTTTCATAAGCCTGTTTCACCCGTTCCGGATAGCCGCAGCCCATCTTAATATCATTGCCGGCATTGATCTCCTTATACTGTTCGCCGGAATTCCACCAGTCCGTCATCACAACACCGTCATAACCCCATTCATCCCGCAGGATCCCGGTGAGCAGTTCGTCGCTTTCCGAGCAGCGGCGGCTGTTGACGATGTTATAGGAAGACATCAGCGACCAGAAATGCCCGGTCTTCCAGGCGATCTCAAAGACCTTCAGGTAGATTTCCCGCAGGGCGCGTTCCGAGACACGGGAATCACTCCAGCGGCGGTTGGTTTCCTTGTTGTTGCAGCAGAAATGCTTGATGGTGGCAGCGACCCCATTGCGCTGGATCCCGCGGATCATGGCGCCGGAGAGCAGACCGGCAAGGGTCGGGTCCTCGGAATAATATTCAAAATTCCGTCCGCAGAGGGGACTGCGATGAATGTTCACAGCAGGCGTGAGCCAGATGAAGATGTTATTCTCCTTCACTTCCTCCCCGGCCGCAAATCCGACCTCTTCCACCAGTTCCGGATCCCAGGTGGACGCCAGCAGTGTCGCGATCGGGAAAGCCGTGGTATTCACACCGACCTCAGGTCGGATCCGCAGCCCGGCAGGGCCATCGGCTGTCATGACCGAAGGAACGTCAAACTCCGGCAGATTGCCGAAACCGAAGGTGTTGGCGGCACCGATGTTCGGCTGTCCGCAGAGCAGATGGATCTTCTGTTCCAGGTCCAGCTGAGCAATAAAATCATCCAGGGAGGCTTTACCATTTGCGACATCGTCCAGGGGGATAAAGGGCGAGCGGCCGAAGAATGTCATGTGATCCACAAAGCGAACCTGAGGCGTCATCGGCAAATCGGCACGGAAGCCTTCCAGGCTCAGCCCGTTCTCACGGAAATCGACGGGGGTACCGACAGGCAGTTTTTCATAAGTTCCGTCTGCAAGCATCCGCTTTTCCAGCTGTGAGGGCTCCATCTTTTGTGACAACTGAACAGTGACCTTGTCCGCACGGACTGTATACACGAAATTCAGCGGTTTTGCATCCCGGACGTTTTCTCCGATGAAGAAGCGATAATCCCCCTTTTCCAGCACATAAGCGGAGCGCTGAACCTTGCCGAGATCGTCGTAGGATGCCATATCAGCCGTACTGAACGCAAGGGTGAGTTCCTGGGCTTCCCCCGGAGCAAGTTCTTTGGTCTTGGCAAAGGCAGCCAGCTCCCGTTCCGGTTTTCCCAGCTTTCCCTGCGGGGCGCTGTAATAAAGCTGAACGACTTCCTTCCCGGAGCAGGAACCTGCATTAACTACACGAACTTTTATGGTGATCTGTTCACCGAATTCTTCAGCGCTGATGGGTTCAACGGAAAATTCCGTGTAAGACAGACCGTATCCGAAAGGATAAACGACCTTTTCCTTCATGCCGGGAATGGTTTCGAAATAGCGGTATCCCACATAAATATCTTCCGAATAGTTCACATAATAAGGAGACTCATGGAAGCCGGCTGTGGAGGGGTAATCATCCAGGTCTGCGGCAATGGTATCCGGGAGTTTTCCGCAGGGAGAAGCTGCCCCCATCAGCAGGTCCGCAGCTGCCAGTCCGCCCATCATGCCGCCCTGCCAGGCCAGCAGAACGCTGCTGATGCAGTCATTGGCGGCATACCATTTGCCATCCATCAGCCCGCCGATGTTCAGCACGACGATCACTTTGGAAAAATTCTCACAGACAGTTTTCACCATATTTTCTTCGGCTTCGGTAAGATAAAAATCACTGTTGGGGAAGAGCATTGCCGCCAGGTCGGAAATTTCTTTTTCAAACACTTCCTGGTTCGGATAGCTTACGCTCTTGCGGTCCCAGGCTTCTCCGGAAAATCGGCTGATGGAAATAATGGCTGTATCCGTGAAATCGGCAGCCTGTTTGAGCAATTTCGCAGGGATTTCGGGTTCGATCATCAGTCCGGCAGCGGCACCCTCATCCAGCTGATTTGCGACGTTTTCACGGTAAAAATCACATAGAGGTTCAAAAATCTCGGGAGCTGCCGGCTGCAGCTTCAGCCCGTCATAGAGGTTGACGGTAAATTCACAGGTTACGTCACCGCTTCCTCCGCCGCCCTTGACATAGTCAAAGGTTCCTTTTCCGAACAGGGCAAGCTTCGATCCGTTTTTCAACGGCAGAACATTCTGTTCATTTTTCAGCAGAACCATTCCCTCCCGTGCTGCACGACGGGCAAGCTCGAGGTGTTCTTTCCCTGCGGTGACCTTTTCTTTTCCTTTATAAAGCGGCAAATTTACCAGATATCTTGCACGCGTCCAATTTCCCATGAAAACCTCCAATGATGAAATAGATAATATTTCGTAACTGTTCAGAAGGGACAGTCCCCTCTGGCTCAATTCTGAGCTGCCGGGTACAGTCCCTGCCCAGGTAATGAACAGTTTCTATAATTCTTTGTATGCT
>CAYWGX010000187.1:0-5645 GCA_964457635.1 uncultured Leptolinea sp. | reverse complement strand
ACATAATCCCAGATGAATCCGCCCTGGAAATGGGGTTCCCGTTCGGTGAGATCGGTGTATTTATGCATGGCGCCGCAGGAGTTGCCCATGGCATGGGTATATTCGCACATGATCAGCGGCTTTTCCGGGTGTTCCTTCAGGAAGGCCTCCACATCCGCAGCCGGCGTGTACATGCGGCTTTCCAGGTCACTGGTGTCCGGGTAGCTGGGGTCCCAGGTGATGCCCTCATAGTGGACAGGGCGGTCCGGATCCAGCTGATGGAAAAGCTGGCTCATCTCATAGATCACATGACCGCCATAGGCCTCGTTCCCGCAGGACCAGATGATGACGCTGGGATGGTTCTTATCCCGTTCATAGGTGGAGCGCACCCGGTCCAGCAGGAGCGGGGCGAATTCCTCATGGTCCTTCGGTACCACATAGTCCAAATCTGCCTTTTTCCGCAGGTAAGCATCCCAGCTGCCGTGGGTCTCCATATTGTTTTCGTCGATCACATAAAGGCCATAGCGGTCGCAGAGCGCGTAAAGCTCCGACTGGTTTGGATAATGGCAGGTGCGGATAGCGTTGATGTTGTTCCGCTTCATGGTCAGGATATCCTGCAGAAGTTCATCATGGTTCGGCACCCGTCCGGAGACTGAGCTGAAGTCATGACGGTTGACGCCCTTGAAGACCAGACGTTTGCCGTTCAGCAGCAGAATGCCGTCTTTGATCTCAATGCGGCGGAAACCGAAATCCTGCGGGATCACTTCCGTAACATTTTTGTGCATATCCCGCACTTCTATGATCAGGCGGTAAAGGTTCGGCTGTTCCGCACTCCAGAGCAGCGGTCTCCTCACAGAAACCTTTGCGGAGGTATTTTTTGATTTGATCAGGACAGTTTTTTCACTGACCAGGGTATCTCCCCGCAGCAGTTTCAGGTTCATCGTCCCGAGTCCGGTGGTTTTTGCGGAAACGAGGAGAGTTCCCTGTTTGAAATCGTCTGAAAGCTGCGGCCGCAGGGAAAGGTCGGTGACAGCCGGTTTGGGCTGGACATAGAGAAACACACTGCGGAAAATGCCGGAGAAGCGGTAAAAATCCTGATCCTCGAACCAGCTGCCGGGTGTCCATTTCCAGACCCGCAGGGCAAGGCGGTTCGAACCCTCATGCAGCGCATCTGTCAGGCGGAAATCGGAGGGGGTGAAGCTGTCCTCACTGTAGCCGATGTATTTTCCGTTGAGCCAGAGGGCAAATCCGCTCTCCACACCCTGGAAGGAGATGCAGACTTCTTCCCCGCGGAAGCTTTCCGGCAGGGTGAAGTCGCAGACATAATCCGCTGCCGGGTTGAAGACCTCCGGCATTTCGCCCGGGGTCAGCTCTCCCTGGCAGTCCCAGGGGTACTGGGTGTTCACATAGGCGGGTTTGTCCCAGCCTTCCATCTGGATGTGAGCCGGAACACGGATCTCATCCCAGCCGGAGAGGTCCTTCTCCGGTGACTGGAACCCGTCATCCGGAGCAGCCGCGGGATTGGCGGAATAGCGGAAGCGCCAGACCCCGTCGAGACTGTGCCGCAAGCTCGTTTCTCCGAGCAACAGTTCCGCCTCATTGCGGTAAGCGGTGAAATCCGCGTGGGCAGGGAGCCGTCCGTCCGCAAACACCGCGGGATTTTTTACGATTGCGTTGAAATCGAATTGTTTCATAACATTTTCCTTCTTCAAATATTTACATGATTTTTTATTTAAACGACAATTTAGGAAAGAAATAATTCATGATTCATTTAATCAAAATTATTCATAAATTTCCCAGCTTCCATACCTTCGCTCACCATGACGAGAAATTCGGCGGTTTATGTTTTCCGCATCCGCTTGTATGTCTTTTAATCCGACTATTGAATGATCATCTCTAATTCCGAAGAGAAGTACTCCTCCAAATCCATTGGCAAAAGCACTGACACTTTTCAGCCAGCTTTTTGGTTTTTTCGTTTCCAGTTCTTCTTTAAAATCGATATCAGAAGATTCTGCAATTATTTTTCGGAAATCCATATTTTCCTTAGAAGCAAATGGGTAAACATATATCAAAGTGCTTATCAATCAGCAGTCGTTTTTGAAATCCGGGTGCACTTTCTGGAAAGCAGCTTCGGCAGCCTTCAGGGCAGGAATGTTGAAATTGGCATCCCAGGCATAAACGCTCAGGGTCTCTTCAGCTGCAGCAATGCCGCTGAAAGCCGCAAGCATGACAATGCTCAACACCAGAACAAAAAGGGTTGAGAGGGTACTTTTCTTCATTTTGTTTCCTCCGAAAAATTGATTGATTATAGCGCCGCTTGCCGTTTTATTTAAGTTATCTTACCATATTTCATCAGTTTTACAAAGATATATTCGATGAAAAAACACGCAAATTCAATCTTAATAAGAGGAGAAATTCAAAGAATTTCATGCAGAGAGCTGTTTACTCCAGAGAACCCAGAATCTGCCAGCCTTTTTTAACGGTAGGTATATCGCTCCTGGACCTCCGTCAGGATCTGCTCTGCTGTGCTGATGAAAGTCTCCTGTTCCTGAACGGTATAAAGCTTTGCCTGCCGGTTCAGAATGCCGAGATTTTCCCCCTGGAGACCGGGATTGGCAGGAAACAATTCACGAACCAGGCGGATCGGATCAAAGAAAATATATTCCCAGTAATTGCTGCCGTCGCTGACCGTATTGTGGGGATAGTACGCGGGAATCAGCGTGAACATCCCTTCCCGGTAGCGGTTGGGAATGTCACGAAAATACATGGTTCCCGTTCCGTGACGGCAGTAACCGAACTCGAAAAGGTTGTGAAAATGCAGTTCGTCGGCCCGCTCCGGATTTCCGTAGCTGCCGTACCATTTTTCTCCCGCCAGTCCGATCACACTTTCCGACTGCGGGAGCTCATAAAAGCGAAATTCAATCGTTTTCCGTCTTGTCCGATTCATGGATTATATCTTCAATCCGAAAGGGGTTTGACCGTTCCGTCGCGGTAGGCCTCGAGGAGCATCTGGAGGTCGGCGATGCGGCCGGCGATCTCACGGCCGTCATCCGTATCAGCGATCATGATGCGTTCCCGGAAGCTCTTGAAGGGGATCACCCGGGATTCCATATCGGTGTTGGTGCGGACGGTATCCCGCGCGGAGTTGAAGGGCTCATGTTCGGAGAGGTACATCTGCCGGGAATTGTAGACCAGGGTATATCCCGCGATCCCTGTCACGGGCTGGTAGGCTTTGCTCATACCTCCGTCGATCAGCACCAGCCGTTCCGGTACCTTGATGGGGCTTTCACCCTTTTTGATCTTGACAGGGATGTGCCCGTTGACGATCACCGCGTCCGGGTCGCTGATGCCGAATTCCTTCAGGATCTCATCCACCAGCTCATTGGTGCAGACCAGCTTGAAATAAGGATCCGAGGTTTCCTTCTGGATGTCTTTATCCGCGGTGAAATAACGCTCAAAGGTCGCCATTTTGTCCTTGCCGAAGAGCGGAGACTTGGGACCGCACCACAGGTACCACATGAAGTCCGCCCCGCGTTTGCGTATCTCGCTGTTTTTGGCAAAGCGGGCCTCCCGCACCAAAGCCTCGCAGAAATCAAACAGACCTTTCGCTTTGACGCGCTGTCCGTAGAATTCCACTTCCGTGCAGCTGCCGTCCGGTTCAAGGGGAATGCAGCCATGGAACATCAGAACTTTGTTGTAATAGCGGTACAGGGAACCTTTTTTGTAGAGAAAGTCAATGTGCCGCTGCAGTTTTTCACTGCCCTGGAAAGAGCTGATGAGCCCATCTACAACTTCTTTTTCCTGTTCGGTCATCTGGTAAGGTTTGGCGGGGTCCACGGTCGGGAAGTTTTTATCCGTGAGCGGGTAATCCTGCCCGGCGATGTTCACCGTGCCCTTTTCCGGATCCAGCTTTTCCAGCAGCAGCCGGTCGTTCATCTGATATTCCGGGTGAGCCATAGCCTTCTGCCCTTCCAGCTTGAACTGGATAATGGCGATGGCTTTGTGCATTTTGGCGATGACATCCCGATTGTGTTCATCATATTTGCCGGCGGGATCGATTTTTGGCTGAAATCCGGAGCAGGGATCCTCCGCATAGACATCCAGTGCCAGCAGTGTCAGCGGGATCATGTTGATGCCGTAGCCGTTTTCGAGGAAGTCATAGTTGTTGTAGCGCAGGCAGATGCGGACGGCATTGGCGATGCAGCAGGGCTCTCCCTGTGCCGCACCCATCCAGAGGATGTCGTGATTGCCCCATTGGATGTCCACATTGCGCTGTTTTTCCAGTTCATCCATCACCAGATGCGGGCTTTCTCCCCGGTCATAGATGTCACCGACGATGTGCAGTATGTCGATCACGGAGTCCTGGATCAGGTGGCAGATGGCGATGATGAACTTATCCGCATTGCCGATGTCGATGATGGCATTCAGGATCTGACCGTAATATTCTTCCTTGTTGAAGTCCTTGCTGCCGGTGGTCATCAGCTCGGTGATGATGTTTTCAAAATCAGGCGGCAGCATTTTCCGCACTTTGGAGGCGGTATATTTTGATGTGGTGATGCGGCAGACCGCCACCAGCTGTTTGAGCGTCAGCGTGTACCATTCCCGGTTCAGGACACCCTTTCTTTTGAGCTGCTTAAGCTTGAGCTCCGGATAATAGATCAGGGCGGCCAGCTCCCTGCGCTCGGCAGAAGGAATATATTCGTCCAGCGCCTGGTCGATCTTGCGGCGGACGGACCCGGAGGCATTGCGCAGGATGTGGCGGAAGCCTTCGTATTCACCATGGATGTCGCTGATGAAGTGTTCGGTCCCCTTCGGCAGGCTCATGATGGCGCGCAGGTTGATGATCTCGGTGCAAACCGACTGCACGGAAGGATAATTCCGTGAGAGCAGCTGCAGATAGCGGAGGGTTTTTTCGTCCGTATTGTTTTCCATGGTGCTTTTCCTTTCCGAATTTTTTACGTAATGATCTAAAAATGTTGGGTAACCATTAAGCAGCCGATCAGGGACTGTACCTTCCAACTGGTACTATTTTACATTACCGGTAATTCATTGTAATCTTATTTTTGTAAAAATGAACCGTTTATTGTGTTCAGAAGTCTTTGATCCTGCAGGCAGCATAAAGTATCATACCATATTATTTTGTATGTTCACATTTTTTTGAACGATCTTTTCCGTTTCATAAAATTTTCAGGAACGAATATTGATATCCCCGGATAATTTTGAAAGAAAGAATCGGCAGCTAAAGGCAGAAGAAGCAGCAGGTAAGGTGTGACATTATGCCAGCTTATAATGATATTTATCGAAAAGCATGATGACCGCACGGTCAATTGACGCTGAACCTGACTCCTGCCTTGCAGTGGAAGCGCACCCGAAGACTGCATTACCGTGCCATTAGGGCTCATCTCCCAAAACAAAGAATCTGAACTGAGCAGCTCACCCCACCATAATTGCAGAAGAAAAGACGCACATGTGGACGGTTCTTGCGTGTTGGCTTCGCAACAACGCAAAAAACCGTCCCCGAGTGCTTCAGGGCAGGAGCTTCGCCTTTGTAAAAAAGGCTGGATTCGCGTGCTTTATGGAGCGGTTTCGTCTAAATGCACACGAGTCCAGTCTGTCTGTGCTCAATTGTAAGTTGAAAGTTGAAGGGTGAAGGGTGAAGGTTTATT
>CAYWGX010000186.1:0-5679 GCA_964457635.1 uncultured Leptolinea sp. | reverse complement strand
GCAAAGCCAAAGCCGCCGGAGCCATGGGCTCCAAAGAATGGGATGAAGCCGCGGACATTTACCTGCGCATGATGGCACCGGTCGCACCGCACATCACGGAAGAGATCTGGGAACAGCTCGGCAAACCCTATTCCATCCACACCCAGCCCTGGCCGGAAGCCGATGCAGCAGCCGCTAAGGATGATGTGGTAACCTATGTTGTTCAGGTCAACGGCAAACTGCGCGACCGTGTCGACCTGCCAGCTTCCGTCAGTGATGATGAAGCGAAGGCTGAAGTTCTTGCCCGCACCGCGGTCATCGCCGCACTGGAAGGCAAAAAACCGAAAAAGGTCATCATCGTCCCGAAGAAGCTCATCAATATCGTCAAATAGGGACAAATCATCAAAAGAATCATGAATAGCTCCTCATACAATCCTGATCATGAGGAGCTGTTCTTTATAAATACTGCAAAGCCGCTGATCAGAGAAATTATCCGGTCTTTTGCCAAAAGAGGTCAGTTTTGTTTATCATCAGTCTAATACTCATACTTCTGCTGCCTATTGTTTCCTTTGTTATCCGGAAGAAAATCGTGGGTGGACAAGATTCCTTACAAAAATGTATGATAGGCTGCTGGACTCAAACGATCATCTTTTATGCTCTTTCATTTTTACTTCTCAGCCTGGCTAAAAATATAAACATCTCCGACCTGCTGACAGACGAAAAATATACATACTGGCATTACAGATTTGGCGCTGTTTTGTCAATTCTCACCTGTCTTTGGCCGATTATCGAAAAGAGAATCAAAAAGGGCAGTGTTTCTCCTCAAGCACTCAGCCATAATTTGATCATATATTCCTCTGTATGCTTCCTCGCAGCACTGCTCTTCTGCTCAATTTACGGGATACAAATTTTAAATCCTGTAAACACTGACTGGCTGATGGTTTCAGGCGATGATTTGACACAGCATTATCTTGGCTGGAGAGCATTTCGTGCCGCACCATGGCATTTCCCAATTGGAATGTTTGAAACATTATCTTACCCGCAGCAAACATCGGTCATATTCACCGATTCGATTCCGGTTTGCGCAGTATTCTTCAAGATCATTTCACCGCTGCTGCCGGAACAGTTCCAATACTTTGGAATATGGGGGCTGCTGTCTTTTCTTCTCCAGGCTTTTTTCACGGCAAAAATCGTCAGCCATTTTACTAACAACAAATTGACAGTTATTGCTTCATCGATCCTGTTCTTATACGCTCCGGTCCTCATCTTCCGAATGTTCGGTCATTCTGCACTTTCAGCTCAGTGGCTGCTCCTTTGGGAGATCAAACTGATCCTTGACCTGAAAAATCAAAGGAAATACAAAAGTCTTTATACACAATTACTGTTGATCGGAATTTTATCAGCCGGAATCCACATGTTTTTTGTTTTGATGAACGGCATTCTGCTGGTCGGACTGTGCATCAAAGATACCATGATTCACAAAAAGCAAAACCATACCGTGGTATTTATCGTGATATATTTGCTCGCTGTTAGTATAACAACAGCTATTCTTGGAGGCTTCAGTTCTAATATACATCCATCCGCCGAAGGGCTGGGGACATTCAGCGCGAATTTAAACACCCTGTTTAATCCTCAGGGGTGGTCTGTATGGTTTCATGATCTGAATCTGTACAAAGAAGGCCAGATAGAAGGGTTCGGCTGGCTCGGAGCCGGCATTGTCTTTTTATTCTTTTATACGATCGTGATATGTCTGAATGGCAATACCGGATTGCACAACAAAGGCAAGCTGCTGATGGCACCGGCTGTTCCTGCGATCATTGCCTTTCTTTTTTCTTTATCTCCCGTCATTACCTGCGGAAAGAATGTTCTGTACGTAATAAAACTTCCCAATATCATAGAGGAACTGTGGGCTGTTTTCAGGTCTTCAGGCCGCCTGGTTTGGATACCGGTTTATTTGATCATGCTTTTCGGAATTTACACTTTATGCAAAAATGTACAAAATGACACGGCTGTTTTGGTACTTCTGTCGCTGCTCGTTCTGCAGATCTGCGATATGCATGAACGATTGGATGAAATATATACCCGTTTTCACAGGACGCCTCAATATGAATCTTTGCAGATAGATCGCGAACTCCGGGATGGAACAGCCTCACAAGAAATCAAACACCTGGTTTACGTTTCTGAATTCGATATAAGAGACAATCCGATTCGTTACGCTTTAACTGATTGGGCTTTGAACAACAACATTACCATGAACGATTTCTATTTTGCCAGACCGATAAAAAACACCGGAAATGCAAATCCGGATAACAGCATAATCCCCCCGGCAGATGATACTGTTTACATTTTCAAGGAAAGCGATGCGGGGCAATGCTCTGAACATGGGCTGAGCTGCCATTTCGCGGATGGATTGATCATTGGTTATACGAAGGGATCATAGGAACATGAAGAGACTTAACAGAACAGAGAAGGGCATAAAAACAAACAACAACCGGCTGGTTCCGGTCTTCGCATTTCTGGTTTGTGCATGGACCATGATCGTCCTGGTACATTATTCCGGTTATTCCTTCTGGGGAGATGAGATCGGAACGATCTTTATCGCCAATCCGAATCATACGCTTCATGAAACATTGATGATCGACCTCAAAGAAGACACGACGGTTGCCCCATTATTTTACCTCACCGCCAATTTATGGATGAGAATTGCCCCTTATGGGACAAGCTGGCTGCTGTTGATTTGTGAGATTTTTGTCTGTGCCGGAATTTTTATCAATTCGCTTACAGCCCAAAACATATCCGGAAATATATGCGGGATCATAGCAGCTGTTCTGTCTGCCACAATGCCATATCTGGCCATTCAGGGCGCTTACGAATTCCGATCCTATGCCATCTGTTATCTATTCACAACCTTAACGCTGTTTTTCTTTTTCCGGAAGCTTAAAGACCCGAAGCTTTCAAATATCGTTCTCTATGGCCTGAGCGCAATTCTCATGTCTTATTCTTTATATTCAGCTGTGATTTTGTATTTTGCCATGTTTCTCGCAGACTTATTCTTGTTTCTGAAGAAAAGGATCACAATAAAACACATTGTCTCCTACCTGCTTTGGGGGGCTCTTTTTTTCCCGGTATTAGCCTACGCGTTTCTCCATGTGAGTGCACGCGGTACAAGTTTTTGGACATCTGCACCATCCTTCAGTCAGATCTTCACGGTAATTCCGGAGATCCTGATAAATCCGCTGCTGATCATCCTATGGTACATTAGCACTGCCTGGATGCTTTACAGATTTATCAGACTTGTACAAAACAAAAACGAAAACGATTTTTCGAAATATTATCCGGCATTTTTTCTTTACTGGCTGACCCTGGCCTGCCGTTTTATAAACTTCATCTATTCCAATATCAATTCCAGAAATTCGATGTGGACGCCCCGCTATTTCTTCTTCCTGCTGCCCTGCATCGCATTATTCATTACGCTTGCACTTTACGATATTTTCTCGCAAATCATCCGAAAATATAACGCAAAATACATCAAAGTCATAACAGCGATTCTCGCCGCATTATGTGCCTTTTATCTTGAATTCAATTTCATGCAAACCTGCAGGAAGGAACGATATCCGGAAATCATTCGGCAGCCCTTTGAACAGGGTGCCGAGTTTCTGCGCACCATGGATGACCTGAAGGCTCCGGACACTGCGATTTACTATTCAGCCTATAACATCGAAGCCTGGCAGTATTACCTTGCACACGGAGACATGACCCCCGGATTATTCAATCTGCTGCCGATGGACGTTTCAGGAATCGATCTGTCACCCTATAAAACAATTTATATGATGATTATCGAACATCCGATGTTGGAGACGACCCGGGAGATATTTGAAAAAGAATATTACTCCGAGGAAATTCATCACGATTATCGAATATACCGGCTGACCCGGAAATAGCATAAGGTCAGGAGAAGCGCACTTATCTGATTCAAGTTCAAGGGATCATAATAACAGGGAAACTACGCTGTCATCGATCCCCAAACGGAGCACATAAATGATCAGCCGTGACAGAAGGGAAGCCATAATAATAAGCAGTCACGATGTTAAATTCCCAGTCAGGGTCTTTCCCCGGGTCAGCCATTGAACTTCCCATCACCGGAATTGCACAGGTTTTCACAGGCTCCTCCGAACCATTCATCTCACTGAGAATCCGATCTCTTTCGAGCCAGGCACTGCGGATGTCACAGATCATTCCGATGTTATTTTGATAAAATATTACCGAAACAGTCAATAAAACCAATGGAATCAGCACCGGAAGACCATGCACCGGGCTTGTGGCGAAAAACCGCTGATGAACCTTAGCTCCTAAACAAAGCATCAAAAACATCACTGCCAGAAGCAGCCAGCCTAAAGGAATTGAAAGAACGCGGGGAGGAATGTACCCGATCATCGTATTGATCGTCAGGGAAATGACTGCGGTAATTATAAGGCTCAAAACGACTGCCGCTAAAACTTTTTTGTTTACAGAGAGCGGCTGCTGCTGCGCACAAAAACCCGTTAAAAATCCAAGCACGGAAAACAGCAGCAGGAACTCAATGCGTGCCTTTGAATATTGAAGAATCAACAGAACAGAGGAAATGATATTACCCCGGAGAGAAGAAAGTACTGCAGAAAAGCTGCTGTAACCGCCATGATACACCTCATCTGCCCCTTTCAGATCTCCCGAGGTCAGAAAAATGATGATCGTCAGACTCCAGGCAAGCAGCATCAGGAATACCATCCGCATACGAATCGTTTCTTTTTTGAAAAGAAACGAAAAGAAAAGAACAAAAAAAGTCAGGGCACAAACCGAGGCCGCATTCAATTCTGAAGTTCCGCATGCACAGAAAATGCAAAAGGCAGCGATAATCGTTTTCCGCAGAGACCGTTCCGAAGATCCGATTTCGCTGATCATCGATCCCATTGCGATCAAAATCAGAGCAAATCCGGTCCCATAAACGAATGTAGCGCTGCTCCAAAACCATGCTTCCCACAAATTTGGCGACATAAAGATAACCCCCAGTGCCGCACAAAATCCGCCGCTCAGCAAATCGACCCATTGAGAACGCTTCAGGACTGTTTTCAACAAAAGAACACATCCCGCACACAGCAGTACAAAGGTAACGATCAACAGGGTATTGATATATTCTGTCTGGGGAAAAAACTGATACAGGGATTTCAGAAACTGTGAAAAATAACGCCCGCATACATTTGTATATTCAAAAATAATATATCCCGGGAAACCGTATTTATATGCATCCCGAATCTCCCAATAATCATCCCGCCGTAAAGTCTGATTCCAGCAAATGATCCCGATGAGCACAGCGGAAACCGCAATACAGACCAGCCGAAGCCATTTTGTGTTTTTCACTTTCCGGATGAAAAACCAAATCAAATATGAAACGAGCAGAGCTGCCGTAAAGATAAAGATGATTTGAATGATTTCAGAGCGCTGTGACAGAGATTTATGAAAAAAATGATTCGATACAGGATCAAATAGCGCTAATAATTTCTGCCGCGATATCCACATAGCTGCAGATACCCAAAGAAAATACAGAAAAAAGCCGATCCGTCTCGCAGCCTTCATTTCAGGTACCCGTACCTCAACCGATTCCGAACAGCTTCTCATTCAATTTCGGATATATCCGTTTTTGGAACCAGGGCTCCGATGATGCAA
>CAYWGX010000185.1:0-5682 GCA_964457635.1 uncultured Leptolinea sp. | reverse complement strand
TTCGGTCTGTTCCATGATGGCAGCGGTGCAGTCTTCGAAAGACATGCTGTCCAAATTGACACCTTGACAAACGTTCGAAAATATGGTATTGGAGCAAAGGAAGAAGGAAGAATGAAGAAGGAAACCGTCCCCAATGTGCTTCGCTGCTCAGAACAAGCTGCGCAAGCCGGGAATTTTGCGGACGACCAGGGCCACAACCAGACTGATGAACCAGTACAGCAACGTGAATAACGGAATAGATATCCAGAGATTATAACGCACCGGTGTTAATTTGAAATGAGCCACAAGATCGATCACAAGCGGATGGATCAGATAGATAAAGAAAGAACAGGAAGAGATCAGGCTGAGAACCTTCCCTGTTCGGGGTTTCTCAAAAAAACCGGCTCCCCGGGCATAGGCGAATTTCAGCAGGCAGAAAAGCGACACTGCCTCACAAAATGTGAAAATTGTAAAGTTATCATACCATCTGATATCCGGTTTTCCGGAGCGCATGGAAACACTCCGGGTCAAAACAGCCATGATCAATACAGACGACAAAAATACCGCGGCCATACAGAGCGCTGTTTTTTTGTTCCGGGGTAACTGTTCAGAAGGGACAGTCCCCTCCGGTTCAATACTGAGCCGCCGGGTACAGTCCCTGGCCGGATACTGAACAGTTTCATTCCGGGATGAATTCTGTCTGATTTTCTCATTCAGATACCAGCCCAGGACAAAATAACCGGCATAATCGATCAGCTGCACCCTTGTGAAAACATTGATATATTGAGCAGCCGGTTCCGGAAAGCCGGGAATTTTCAGGACCGTGGTTTTTATGACGGAAAAAATAAAGAAAACAAGCAGATAATATTTTGCAAGCTCCGGTTTTGTGTGCGCACAGTGATGGATGAACGGCAGCATGATGTAAATCGCTGCCAGTTCCGGCATAAACCAAAGATGAAAATGCGGAAAATGTCCCCAGCGAAGGGCCTCGAGCAAATACAGCGGATCCCGCATCAGCTCATGCCTGACTTCAAAAGCCTTGTAAATCACATAAAACAGGATATAAACGATCAAAAGCCGGAGAATCTTTTTCCAGATATACGAAACAGTAATTTCTTCCTTCTGTAAATAAACGATGCCGCTGAGCATAAAGAACAAAGGGACGCCGGAACGCACAAAACAGTCATAAACATTCTGTGCCATCCATTGGGATGAAGCCGGATCCGCGTAATCGAAGTCATAAGCCGCCGTATGGATCATGACCACCATAAGACAGGCAATGACCCTGATAAAATCAATACTCAGATCCCTTGGTCGTTTTATTTCCGCAGCTGTCATCGCACCCACCCCGGGACATTATATCAGTTTCCAAATATTTTTTCAAGAACAATATCCGGATCGATCTCACTCAATTCAGAGGAAGAGGAAAACACCAGGAGCATATCCGGATAACGGGCATAAAGAACATGATGTCCGTCTGTATGCACTTCATCGCTGTGCCAGGAAGCCTTCAATTCTTCTGCAAGCGGATAACGATAGATCCCTTTCTGCTTAGAGACCCATTGGAGACCGGCTTCCCATTCACTCTTATAGAGAGCATAAGAGATAAAGCTCAGGTCCGCAGTACCTGACGGATCGGAAAAACTCTGATCTGAAGCGTAAACCCCGGACATGACCAGCCCTTTACGTTCGGTCAAACGGCTGCTGCGGTAAAACCCTTCGACCGGGAGAGCGAGGTCCTCCAGCCTCAGCGGAACATCATCCCGATAAACCGTGATACGCTGCTCGCCGCTTACGATCGTCCTCCCCGTATTCGGATAAGAGACCAGGTCAAAAATCAATGCCGCCATTAATCCGAATACAGACAGCATGCAAAAAAGCACCGCATGATCTACAGAAAGATAATTCCCGAACCCGTCAGAGCAAGCGTTTTTCCGCAGGATTTTCAGTCCACCGCGGACACAAAAAACCAGCGATATCAGCCAGAAGAAAGCGGCTGCAATACAGGGGAACAAAATATGATTTGAACTCAGGAATATATCCGGATCATGTCCCATAAAAAAGATTGCAAACCCCGCCAGCAGCAACAGCATTGCGGCACAACGGATCAGGGATTTTGTTTCTCGCCGGGCTGCTTTTTTTCCGACTTCGGGATCGATCACAGGTTCCGGAGCGTCTGATTTTTCTGTCTGCAGGAAGACATGCCGTTTTGAATCAAAGATATCCTCCGGAGAACCGATGTGCAGCACCTTCCAGCCTCTTTTTTTCACCAGCGCAGCATAATCTTCCATCTGAAATTTCATCTTCAGGTCCGGATTTTCATTGATATAAGTCACCACCCTGACCCGCTCATCAACGGGAGCAGCTTTTCGAAATGTAAAAATGTTCGAGGATGCTTTGACAAACTGTTCACCCTTAGACAGACAATGCTGCAAATAGGCGCTCAGTGACGCATCATCATGATTTAATAGCAAGATAAAACGACGCATAAAACAAGAAATAAGAAATAAGAAATAAGAAATAAGAAATGAGGAATGAGAAATACACTTCTCACTCCTCACTCAAAATTCCTAACTGTGTAAATAGCAGGCTACAAAGTGGTTCGGAGAGACCTCAACGAGCGGAGGTATGCCCGCACGGCAGGTTTTATCGACACACTCATAGCAGCGGTTGGCAAAACGGCACTCGTTCGGCAGGTTCACCGGGCTGGTGATCTCACCCTTCAGAGAGATCCGTTCACGTTTATGGTCCAGATCCGGAACCGGGATCGCCGAAAGCAGCGCCCGGGTGTATGGATGGATCGGGTTGGTGAACAGCTCTTCAGAGGGAGCCTTTTCCACGATTCCTCCAAGATACATCACCGCAATTTCATCGGCAAAATGGTTCACAACTGCCAGGTCATGGGTGATAAAGATGTAGGTCAGGTCCAGCTTGTCCTGCAGGTCGTCCATCAGGTTCAGAATCTGTGCCTGAATGGATACATCCAGCGCAGAAACCGGTTCATCACAAATGATCAGCTTCGGTTCCATCGCCAATGCCCGGGCAATACCAATACGCTGACGGCGTCCGCCATCGAGTTCATGAGGATAGGTATTGACGAGACGTTCCGCCAAACCGACCGTATCCATCAGCTCCATCACGCGGTCCTCAATATCGCGCTTGTTCTTCAGGATCTTCGCGATGCGGATCGGCTCCGAAATTGCCTGACTTACGGTCTTTTTCGGGTCAAGGGAAGAGAAGGGGTCCTGGAAGATGATCTGCATATCCTTGCGTTTTTTACGCATTTCCCCGCCGCTCAGCTTTACGATATCCTTACCCTCAAAGAAAACTTCACCGGAGGTCGGTTCGATCAGACGCAGCACTGCACGGCCGGTGGTTGATTTACCGCAGCCGGATTCTCCCACCAGGCCAAGGGTCTTGCCGCGCTCAATGGTGAAACTGATATCATCCACCGCGTGCAGCATTCCTTTGCCGGTCTTGAAATATTTTTTTAAATGCCTGACATCAAGAATGGTATCGCTCATTTCTTCGCTCTCCTTTCGATGCAGAAACCTTCCCGCTCATATGCGCAGCAGGCACATTTATGGGTCGCGCTGACCGCTTTCAACTCCGGAACTTTCTTTGTGCATTCTTCTGTCGCGTAATTACAGCGCGGGGCAAAAGCGCATCCCGGCGGCAGGTTGGTTGGATCCGGCATCAGGCCCATGATCGGTTTCAGCCGGGCTGTACGATTTTTGATGTTCGGCAATGAGTTGAACAAGCCTTCTGTATAGGGATGCATGGTTTCCCGGAACACATCCGCAAGTGTACCCTGCTCAATGATCCTTCCCGCGTACATCACCGCGACTTCATCGCAGACTTCCGCAACGATGCCCAGGTCATGGGTAATCATGATCATAGATGTATCATACTTTGTCTTCAGGTCATTCATCAGCTCCAGCACCTGCGCCTGGATGGTCACATCCAAAGCCGTTGTCGGTTCATCGGCGATCAGCAGCTTCGGATTACAGGCCAAAGCAATGGCGATCACCACACGCTGCTTCATGCCGCCGGAAAACTGATGCGGGTACTCTTTCCCGCGGGCACGGGGAATGCCCACCATCTCCAGCATGTCACCGGCACGTTCGAGCGCCTGTTCATGGTTCAGATGTTCATGCAGTTCCAGGCTTTCGGCGATTTGATCGCCAACCGTAAACACCGGATTCAGCGCGGTCATCGGGTCCTGAAATATCATAGAGATATCTTTCCCGCGGATCTGTTCCATGTGCTCCGTGGAAAGCTCCCGAATGTCCCGTCCGCCGATTTCAAGCTTGTCACATTCCACCACGCCCGGCGGCATCTGCACCAGACGGAGAATGGCAAGCGCTGTCGTGGTTTTCCCGGCACCGGTCTCACCGACCAGCCCCAGTGTTCGCCGATAGCCCAGATCCAGATCGATGCCGTTCACTGCCCGAACGATGCCGTCTTCAGTCTCAAAACGAACAGACAGGTTCTTCACGTCAAGAATTTTTTCGTTGTTGTGAATATCTTTATCGCTCATACTTCCATCCTTATCGTTTCAATTTCGGGTCCAGCGCGTCACGCAGACCGTCACCCAGCAGGTTCAGGGAAAGCACACACAGCATGATCGCCAACCCCGGGAATAATGTCATATAAGAATAATCGCGGATGAACTGGCGTCCGGAGGAAAGCATGGCACCCCATTCCGGTGCCGGTGCCGGAACACCCAAGCCCAGGAAGCTCAGCTGAGCTGCAGAAATGATTGCTGAACCTACACGCAATGTAGCCTGTACAATGATCTGAGAAACACAGTTCGGCAAAATATGTTCCAGGATGATCTGCCAGTCCCGCATACCGATGGCCTTCGCGGCTTCGATATATTCTTCATCCCGCACGACCAGCACCGCAGCACGGGCGACACGGGTAAAGGGAGCGGAGCTCGCCAAACCGACAGCGATCATCAAGTTCACCGTACTCTTCCCCATCGCTGAGACCACTGCAATTGCCAGCAGCACGCTCGGGATCGAGGAGAAGATATCGCAGATACGCATCACGATGTCTTCAAACACCCCTCCCACGTATCCGGCAATCGCGCCTAAAGTCACACCAACCACTAATGCGAACAATACCGCAACCACACCGACAGCCAATGAATAACGGGCTCCCCAGATCACGCGCGCCAGAATATCACGGCCCAGGTCATCCGTACCGAAGGGATGTTCCCGGCTGGGATAAAGCATTCGTTCCCGGACGTGATTTTTGATGATATCCTGCTTGTAATCATAAATCAACGGAGCACACAGCGCCAGAATAATAACCAGCGTGATCAGGATCAAACCAATAATCGCGCCTTTATTCTTCTTGAGCTGGTGCCAGATCATGCCCAGAGAACTTCGTTTCTTGTACTTCTGATGAGCACGCAATTCTTTTTCTTCAGCCATGATCCCCTCCTTATTTAGAATATTTCGCTTTAATGCGGGGATCGACAAAGGCATAGACAATATCGATCAAAAGATTCACGACCGTCACCAGCATGGTCGTCATCACGAGGGCACCGGTCACCGTCGGAATATCCCGCTGGTCAATCGCATCCACCACCAGACGCCCGACACCCGGCCAGGCAAAGACTGTTTCCGCCAGAACGGATCCGCCCAGCACATTGGAAAACTGCACACCGAAAATCGTAATGATCGGGATCAGGGC
>CAYWGX010000184.1:0-5685 GCA_964457635.1 uncultured Leptolinea sp. | reverse complement strand
TGGCATCCTTCAGGCGGGCTTCTTCCAGTTCATCCAGATCCCGGTGATAAGGGAAAACGATGATGGCGCGGTCGCTGATTTTCAGATTTTCCGGCCCGATCTTCGGACCCTTGTCTGTCACATTTTTGATCTCGCCGCAGAGCGCCTGCGGGTCAATGACAGTTCCGTTCCCCAACACATTCACAACATTCGGGCGGAAAATGCCGGAAGGAAGCAGATGCAGGGCAAATTTTCCGTATTCATTTACTACGGTATGTCCTGCGTTGTTCCCACCCTGATAGCGGACGACAACGTCATATTTTTCGGCGATCA
Organism: uncultured Leptolinea sp.; assembly: GCA_964457635.1. Taxonomy (GTDB): domain Bacteria; phylum Chloroflexota; class Anaerolineae; order Anaerolineales; family Anaerolineaceae; genus Flexilinea. The sequence goes on along the minus strand of CAYWGX010000184.1, from coordinate 5,373 downwards.
GGTCCACCATACGGCCTTTGCCTTCATCACCCCAGTTTACACCAACAATAGCACTGACAGTCATGTTGCCTCCAGTATTTTTCTTAATTATTTACCACACTTCATTTTACTATAAAAGGGACAATGTTGACGGTTCCCGAAAAAGAATAAGGAAGTCTGTCCTCTCTGTTTGATTCTCTTTTCCTCTGTCATATGCTTTTCACTGACCCTTTTTTTTGGAACTTACAAAAAATCAGGGTATGATTTTAGGTGAAGAGGATTTATGCCGATTATAAAAAAGACTGTCAGCCTTTTTCTTACCCTTTTTCTGTTCTCGTTTGCCGCATTCATGGCATTCCAGATCATTCCGGGGGATTCTGTTATTGCCACATTGGGGACGGAAGCTACGCCGGAACAGATTGCACAGATGCGGGCGGAACTGGGTTATGACAAACCGCTGCTGACCCGCTATTGGAACTGGATATCCGGTTTTGCAAAGGGGGACCTCGGTGTTTCACTTGGGTATCGAATGCCGGTGGCTGAGATCCTGCGGGACAAAATTCCTATCACCGCAGCTCTTTCCGTATTGGCATTCCTCCTGGTGGTGGTCATCTCCTTTCCCCTCGGGATCCTGTATTCCAAACTGCTGGGCAGTCCGCTGAACAGTCTGGTTGTGTCGCTCAACCAGATCGTGATGTCTGTCCCTCCCTTTTTCATCGGGATCATCTTTACCTTCGTCTTCGGCATCAGTATGCGGCTCTTCACGCCGGGGAATTTCATTTCTTATGAACAGAATCCGGCCGGGTTCTGGACCTACCTGTTCTTTCCCGCGCTGGCGATTGCTCTGCCGCGTGCCGCACAGACCATCAAGCTGCTGCGGAGCTCGATCCTGACAGAGATGACCAGGGATTATGTCCGCTCCGGAACCAGCCGCGGCAATACAAAAAACCGGCTGCTTTATGTCCATGTTCTGCGCAATGCGCTGATCCCGGTCATCACGTTTCTCGCAATGACCTTCTCCGGCATCGTCGCCGGTTCCATCATTATTGAACAGATTTTTGTGATCCCGGGCATCGGCCGTCTGCTGCTGCTCTCCATCTCCAACCGGGATTATCCCATGGTGCTGACCATCGTCATGATCATCGCGCTGGTGGTGATTTTGATGAATTATCTGGCGGATGTGCTTTGCCAGATCGTAGACCCGAGGACAAGACGATAAATTTAGTGAATAATGAATAGTGAATAATGAATAGTAAAGGAGGCCGCTTCGCGGCACTCTTATCTATAATAAAACCGCGAAACAACACCAATTATTCCGGCAGCTTGTAAGCGGAAACTGACAATTGTTATGACTGAGAAACGGAACTACAATCTCATTTTCGGGATCATCCTCTCGGCATTCGTCGTGATTTTGCTCACGGTGGGTGTGTTTTGGACGCCTTATAATCCGGACACCATGAATGCCGCGCAGCGTCTGCAGGGACCTTCTGCGGAGCACATCCTCGGTACGGACAACTTCGGCCGGGACATTTTCTCCCGGGTGCTCAAGGGAGGAGTCAGTACGCTGTGGATCTCGGTTTTCACGGTGCTTTTCGGGCTGGTTTGCGGCATTATCGTCGGAGCCTTCACCGGTTACTATGGCGGCATCCTGGATGAGGTCGTCATGCGCCTGAATGATGTACTGAATTCCTTCCCGTCCATCCTGCTTTCTCTGGTCTTTGTCAGCCTGCTGGGGCCGGGAAAGAAAAATGTGGTGATCGCATTGGGTCTGCTCTTTATTCCCAGCTTCGCCCGCATCACCCGGTCTGAATTCGTCCGCATCAAAAATCTCGATTATGTCAAATGTGCGAAGCTGGAGGGAGTCCCTTCCCTGCGCATCATGTTTGTCCATATTCTGCCAAATGCGGTCAACACACTGCTTTCGACTACGGCCATCGGGTTCAATAATGCAGTGCTGGCGGAGGCAAGCCTGAGTTTCCTCGGTATCGGCGTACAGCCGCCGGACCCGAGCCTGGGCCGTATGCTGGCGGAAAGCCAGACTTATCTGTTCTCCGCTCCCTGGTACACGCTTTCCGCGGGTGGGATGATCATCCTGCTGATTTTGGGCTTTGGTCTGCTTTCGGACGGATTGGGGGATATTGACTGATGCTGGAAGTTAAAGATCTCGTTATCCGTTTCCATGACCGCATTGGCGGTGAAGCCGTCCATGGCGTCAGTTTTACGATGGATGCCGGTGAACGTCTCGGCATTGTCGGTGAGTCCGGTGCCGGGAAAACTCTGACTGCCCTGGCTATCACCCGCCTCTTGAAGGATGTGACTGAAATCAAAGGGGAAATCAGCTTTCAGGGTCGGGATATGCTGGCTGCTGACGAAAAGGAAATGCGGGACGTGCGCGGAAAAGACATCGGTTTCATCTTCCAGGACCCGGTGGCTTCCCTCAATCCACTGATGCCTGTGGGACCGCAGATCGAGGAGCCGCTGAAACTGCATTCCGATCTTTCCAAAGAAGAGCGCCGGGAACTGGTGCTGCAGGCCATCAGGGATGTGGACCTGCCCGATCCGGAAGTCACCATCCTCAAATATCCCCACCAGCTTTCCGGCGGACAATGCCAGCGGGTGATGATCGCCTCTGCTTTGATCTGCCATCCGGCACTGCTGATCGCGGACGAACCCACTACCGCGCTGGACGTGACTGTACAGACACAGATCCTGCGGCTGCTGAAACGTAAGAACCAGGATGAAAATGTCGGCATCCTTTACATTTCACATGATCTGTCTTTGGTTCGCCGGCTCTGTACCCGGGTCATCGTGATGTACAACGGCAATATCGTCGAGACCGGGTCCGTGGACCGGGTTTTCAACGAACCGCGGGAGGAGTATACACGGCGCCTGATCGCTGCCATCCCGACGAGGAGTAAACGCTATGTCTGATTATGTGGTCAAAGTGGAAAATCTCAACGTCTGGTACGGAAAGCCGAGCTTCTTTGGTTCCTCCCATCGTGTGCAGATCCTGCATGATGTGAGCTTTGAACTAAAACGGGGGGAGATCCTCGGTCTGGTCGGGGAATCCGGCTGCGGAAAAAGCACGCTGGCCCGGACGATTTTAGGCATCGAAAAGGATAAAACCGGGACCATTGAACATAAGACCTTCCGTCCGCAGATGGTGTTCCAGAACCCTTACGGGTCGCTGAACCCATACAAAAAAGTGGGCTGGATCATCGAGGAACCGCTGCGGGTGCTGAAGAAATATGACAGCAAAGAGCGGAAACAGCGTGTTTTAAACCTGCTGGAGCAGGTTGGACTGCCGGCATCCTATGTGAACCGTTATCCGGATGAGCTTTCCGGCGGGCAGCGTCAGCGGGTGGCAATTGCGGCGGCGCTCATTCAGCAGCCGGAGCTGATCTTTCTGGATGAACCGGTCAGTGCCCTGGACGTGACGGTTCAGGCACAGATTTTGCGTCTGCTGCTGGATGTGAAGAAACAATTCAACCTCAGTTACCTCTTCATTTCTCACGATCTGAACGTGATCTACCAGATCTGCGACCGGGTGATGGTGATGAAAAAGGGGGAGATCGTCGAATGCGGCGACATCGAGACTGTCTACAACCGCCCCCGGCATCCTTATACACAGCAGCTGCTTACGGAATAAGTCCTGTTATTTCCCTACAACGCTCCAGGGGGTCAGCATCGCCAATAGCTGTTCATCGGGTTTTCCATGTTCGGTGATGAAGATCACTACCAGACGGCGTCCTTTGCTGTCCCGTTTCTCAAACGCCTCATCCGCTTCAGTGAATGTTGCTTTTTTCGGCAGAAACAGATAGTATTCGTTCTTGTGATTTTTTATCGGCAGGTAATGCTTCATGGCGCTGACCTTTGTGTCTTCCGTGATGATCTGCATACCCTGCTCGGTTACGAATTCAAACACTGTATAAGCACTCAGCACACCGTAAAGTTTATTGTTTTCAATCACCGGAATATGAGAAAAGCCGCGTTCCTTCATCACGGAAATCACCTTGAGCAATTTGCTCTCCAGTGTGGCTTTGTATATCTGATTCGCCTTTACCCCAAAATCGATCGCGAGTTTTGGATGCTCGATCTGCCGGATGATTTTCTCCAGCGCAGCTGTGACTTCAGGCGACGGTTCAACGATGTAGCTGCCGCTGACTTTCGGATTATGCTGGAGAACGTTGCGGACCTCCCGGATCGATTTGAGCTCATCCCGTATCACACTGTCGGTCAGGGAATTTTCGTAACGGACGATCACGCTGTCATACCGCCCGCTGTCATTGGCATAGAGCTGTTTCAGCAGCTGTTCCAGCTTTTTATAAAGGTCCAGAAATTTTTCTACGCGATCACTTTCCATAGCAACCATCCTGTTATGGTGAGATAAATCAAACTTTCGGCAAACGAGCCTTCCGTGCTTTCAGATAATCGATCAGCTTTTCCGCGGAGGTGTTCATCACCAGCTCCATCGGGAAATCGATTTCTTCCAGGATCCGCTCATTGTGTTCATGGGCACCGACCAGGTCCATAAAATGCGCATCACTGCCGATGGCCACCGGCACGCCCATCTTCCTGCAGAGCGCCAGATAGGTCAGTGCGTTTTCTTTGCAGTTCTTCCGCAGTCCGGGCTGGCGGTAGGAATTTTCATTGAGTTCGATGATGGTACCGGTCTCAGCGGCTTTAGCGATCACCCGTTCATAATCCAGCGGCCAGTTGCTGCCATCCGGATGCCCGAGAATGTCCACATAGGGATTTTCGAGAACCCTGATGATATTTTCCGTGTTGCGTTCCAGTCCTTCATCATCATAACACTGGGCATGGATGCTGGCGATCACGATATCCTGCTGTTTGAGTGCCCGTTCGCTGAGGTCGACCGTACCGCCGTTCAGGATGTTCACCTCTGCACCCATCAGCAGCCGGACCCCGCTGATCTCCCGCGGGATCACCCGATAGTTCCGGAAATAAATATCATCAGGAGCACCGGTCATTTCATGTCCGGGAACACCCTTGGTATGATCGGTAATACCGAGTGCTTTCAGTCCTTTATCAGCGGCAGCCTGTACCATTTCCATGATCGTGTTATAAGCATGGCCGCTGGCCAGTGTATGTGTATGTGTATCAGCTTCGTAATGCATTCTTCCTCCGTAATTCTTCATGGATATTATACGACGGTTTATAATAGTTAGGTAACAGGATATGGGAGATAGGAGATAGGAGCCGGCGGAATACGGCCGGAGGCTGTTCTAAAGGGACTGTACCCGGCGGCTCAGTATTGAGCCATAGGGGACTGTCCCTTCTGAATAGACACTGATTCTCTAAATAAAATGATGAACGAAGAAAAACTTTTATATGATCAAATACCAGAGAATACCGTCGTTGTATCGGGGGCGT
>CAYWGX010000183.1:2124-5713 GCA_964457635.1 uncultured Leptolinea sp. | reverse complement strand
CGGATCGTTTTTTCACCTGGTTCATCACAGCTTCCAGATATTCCTGGCGGCCGGAGGTGTTGGTTTTGACATCGCCCATGGCCAGTGCATATTCTTCCAGTTCCTGGACCGTGGCAGTTCCGTCGACGATCTTCTTGCCGATGCCGCTGTTGTAACTGGCGTAGCGATCTTCAACGAATTTGTCGATCCGTCCATCGGCAATGAGCTTGTCAGCCATGCGCAGACCGAGAGCGAAGGTATCCATACCCATGATGTGAGCGTTGAAGATGTCGTCCAGACTGCAGGACGGGCGGCGGGTCTTGGAGTCGAAGTTCAGACCGCCTTTGTCGAAGCCGCCGGCTTTGAGCACTTCGTACATCGCGAGCGTAGTGTCGTAGACATTGTACGGGAATTCATCCGTGTCCCAGCCAAGCAGGGTGTCGCCGATGTTGGCGTCAACGGAACCGAAGAAGCCTTCAGTGCGGGCAACGCGCAGTTCATGCTGGAAGGTGTGGCCGGCCAGTGTGCCGTGGTTGGCTTCGATGTTCAGCTTCATATCCAGGCCATACTTGCGCAGGAAGCCGATAACGGTTGCGGAGTCGAAATCGTACTGATGCTTGGTCGGTTCCTTCGGTTTCGGTTCGACATAGAAGTTGCCGGTGAAGCCGATGCTGCGGCCATATTCGATCTCCATGCGGAGCAGGCGGGCCATGTTATCCAGTTCAAGACCCATGTTGGTATTCAGCAGGGTGTCATAACCTTCACGTCCGCCCCAGAAGGTGTAGCCTTCCGCGCCCAGGCGAACACCGATCTCAATGGCTTTCTTGGCCTGAGCGGCTGCATAGGCAAAGGCATCCGCGTTCGGAGCTGTACCGGCACCGTGCATATAGCGGGGGTTGCCGAACATATTGGCGGTATCCCACAGCAGCTTTTTACCGGTTTCTTTCATCTTTTCTTCGATCAGGTCAACGATCACATCCAGGTTCTTGTTGGTTTCTGCAAGAGTCTCACCTTCCGGAGCGATATCGCGGTCATGGAAAGCAAAGAATTCGATACCGGTCTTGTCCATGATCTCGAAGCCGGCTTCGACCTTGGCCTTTGCCAGGTCCATCGGGCTGTTGGTGCCGAAGGATTTGTCCGTCGTACCCACACCGAACATGTCGGTGCCGTTGGCGCAGAGGGTGTGCCACCAGGCCATGGAGAATCGCAGATGATCCTTCATCTTCCGCCCGGCGACAACTTCATCCGGGTTGTAGAATTTGAATGCGAACGGGTTGTCGCTTTGCGGACCTTCATACTGAATTTTAGGAATTCCGGGAAAAAATTCTGCCATACTGTTTATGCCTCCTTAGACTATCGTGCACGAGCACGATTTGTAACAAAAAATAAACTTCACCATTTATTTTAGTGATACAGACAAGTTTTGACTATTGAATAATGTCATAAATCTGTTATGACAAATGTTACCAGTGTCAGAGGCCAGGGACCAGGGACCAGGGACCGGAAACAAGATGTTTAACACTGTAATCTGCTCATACCTATTTGCTGGTCCCTGGCCCCTGGCTGCTGGTTCCTGAGTAGATCTACGCCTTTCCCTCTGAACCGAAGAGCAGGATCTTCTCCCGGACGACGGATTTCATTGCTTCGATCTCATAGGAGATCAGGCTGGAGAGATATTTGGAACCTGCCTGCAGCCCTTTTTCGATTCCGACTTTTCCTGCCCGGTCCAGGTCGGTGAAGATATTGACCTTGCAGACTCCCCGGCGGGCAGCTTCCCGGAAGTCATAATCCGAAAGGCCGGATCCTCCATGCAGCACCAGCGGCAGGTCAGTCTTTTGAGAGATTTCTGTGATGCGCTCAAAATCGAGTTTTGGCGGGAATTTATAATCACCGTGCGCGTTCCCGACAGCTACTGCCAGCGCGTCTGTGCCGGTTTTCGTTACAAATTCCTTTGCAATATCCGGATCGGTATAATAATCCGAAGGATTGAGCAGCTTTCCTTCACCATCATTATCCCCCACATGGCCGAGCTCTGCCTCAACGGTCACATCCATCGCATGACAGATGCGGACCATTTCCGCCACCCGTGACAGGTTTTCCTCATAGGGAGCAGTCGAGCAGTCATACATAATGGAGCTGAAACCCAGCTTCAGAGCCTCCATACATTTTTCGAAGGTCAGCCCATGGTCATAATGAACAGCCACCGGGACAGAAGCTTTCCGTGCCATGGGAATCAAATATTCCGCCACCCGCTCCAGGGACATCACCGGCAGCAGGATCTCCGCAGTACCGATGATCACCGGGGCATGGAGTTCTTCGGCAGTTTCAATGATCGCCCGGGCCATTTCCACGTTGATGGCATTAAAAAACCCGACCGCATAGCCGCCTTTTCGGGCGTCTGCCAGCATTTCACGCATGTTGACAAGCATAATTTACTCCTTTGTTTTCCATCCGGCATCGATCTGGGACTTCAGCTCCTCCAGTGACAAAATGCCGCCCAGCGCGTCATAAGTCGTCACAGAGGCAGCACCCTCCGCAGCCGCGAGCGCTGCGCATCTCTCCGGGCTTTCCCCGGCTAACACAGCAGACAGATAAGCGGCAATGCTCACATCCCCGGAACCGGTAGCAGAGCGGACGATCTCAGCCTCAAAGCAGGGCTGGATCCCCTCCCTGTCTGCCCAGAGCTCCACATCCGCTCCGAGATTTTTCCCGATCCGTGAGACCCGGTCCCGGCCGGATGTTTTGTAATACATGCCGGAGATGCCGCACTTGACCAGCACCGCACCGCAGCCCATTTCGATACACTTTTCAGCCAGCGGTTTGGCATACTTCGCAAGATCCAGAGAGTCGGTCATGTCGCCGCCCCGGGAATTCAACGTCTCCCATGTATCCCGGTCCAGGATCCAGCAGAGTTCTTCAAAACTGGGGACAAAGAAATCCACATCAGGCAGCGTTTGTCTGAGGATCGACTGCCAGTCCGCCTGTCCGGCTTCACTTTGCGGATCAATAGCCGCCAGGTCCAGACTTGTGGCGATCTCCATCCCCTTCAGATGCCGGAACATACTGCTCAGTGCGGAACCGTCATTCTCATACATGCGCTTCATCAGCGGCGGATAGCCGAAGTGGAACAGCGCTGTACCGGAGAGCTCGTCCCAGGGAATGTCAGCATCGGAAAAACTGTCATTGGCACCCGGGGCATGAAGAAAGATGCGGTCAACACCCGGAATGGCCAGCACAACAGAGTAGGAAGTCACGGCTCCCTTTTCCACCAGCAGACCGCCGGCTCCGTATTGCGCAAGGATATCCCGGATAATGCTTCCGAAAGCATCATCCCCGACTTTTCCCATCAGGCGCACATCATTGCCAAGGATCTTCATGGCAAGTCCCGTATTAGCGACACTGCCGCCGGTATGGACATTGACGCCGTTCATGTGGATCAGCTTCCCCGGCTCCAGCAGTTCACTGACCGTGCCGAAGGTCCGCTCTCCGTCAAAGATGGGTGTGATGTCGATGCAGATATGCCCCGCGCAAATAACTTTCTTCGCCATCCTTATCTTCAACTTTCAACTTTTAAACCAGTTCTTTGAACAGCTGCTTGCAGGCCGGGTAG
>CAYWGX010000183.1:0-2024 GCA_964457635.1 uncultured Leptolinea sp. | reverse complement strand
TTCAACTTTCAACTTTTAAACCAGTTCTTTGAACAGCTGCTTGCAGGCCGGGTAGATCCTGCTGAACTTCTCGTAGCTTTCCTGGTAGCGTTTGGTGAGTTCCGGATCCGGTTCGACGGTTTCTGCCACATGGACCAGTGCATCACAGGCGCTCTTCACATCCGGATAAAGCCCGCAGCCAACCATCGCCAGGATCGCGGCACCGTAGCCGGGGCCCTGTTCCGTCTGCGGGACATCCAGCGGAATGCCCAGCACGGCCGCCAGCATCTTCCGCCAGAGCGGGCTTTTGCTGCCGCCGCCGCAGATGTTGGAGCGCGGCACATCCACGCCGATCTTTTTCGCGACTTCAAAGGAATCGCGGATGGCAAAGCAGACCCCTTCCAGGACTGCCTGGATCATGTCCGCGCGGCTGGTGTCCATGCGCAGACCGATGAAGGTGCCGCTGGCATCCGTATCGTTGATCGGGCTGCGTTCACCCATCAGGTAAGGCAGGAAGAAGACGTTGTTTTTGCCGTAAGCATCATCGTCGATGGCAGCCTGTTCACCCGCATAATCGGTTGTTTTCAGGATGTCATCACAGAACCACTTGTTGCAGGATGCAGCGGAGAGCATGCAGCCCATCAGGTGGAATTTCCCGTCCGCATGGGCAAAGGAATGCAGGCTGTTCAGCGAATCCACACCGAATTTTTCGGAGGAAATAAAGATCGTCCCGGAGGTACCCAGGGAAATGTTGCAGGCACCGTTGCCGACTGTTCCGGTCCCTACAGCGGCAGCCGCATTGTCACCGGCGCCGGCTGTGACCTTCACACCTTCCGGCAGTCCGAGTTTGGCGGCGATTTCCGGCTTGATGGTGCCGATGACCTCATAGCTCTCGTAAAGTGCCGGCATCTGATCTTCCTTCACACCGCAGAGCTCCAGCATCTCCGAAGACCATTTTTTGTGCTCCACATCCAGCAGCAGCATGCCGGAGGCATCGGAATAATCGCAGCTGTGAACGCCCGTCAGACAGTAGCTGATGTAGTCCTTCGGCAGCATGATCTTTTTGATCTTCGCGAAGTTTTCCGGCTCATTTTTCTGCACCCAGAGGATCTTCGGGGCAGTGAAACCGGCAAAAGCAATGTTCCCGGTCCACTGACTCAGCTTATCCTTGCCGATGGTGTTGTTGAGGTAGTCCACCTCGGCAAAGGTCCGGCCGTCATTCCAGAGGATCGCCGGGCGGATCACCTTGTCATTTTCATCCAGGATCACCAGCCCGTGCATCTGTCCGGCAACGGAAAGTCCCGCGACCTGAGCGGCGTCAAAGCCTTTCAGTAATTCGGGAATACCCTCTTCGCTCGCTTTCATCCACTCTTCCGGAGACTGTTCACTCCAGCCCGGGTGAGGAAAACTGAGCGGATATTCTTTCGTAACCGTATTCAGAATTTCACCTTTTTCATCAACCAGCAGGAACTTCGTTGCGGAAGTTCCCAGATCCACACCAACAAATAACATATCTTCTTCCTTTCCTCTTCTTGAAAGGTCTTCGGAGACCGTCACCGGAGATTCCGTATCAATCGCAGGAGACAGTCACCTTGGAAACCTGAGAAAGCACTAATAAATGTGCCATTGGGGCCGGTTGCCTGTAGTCACTGCATGGTGACGGAAGGAACCGTCCCCAATGGCACATGTTAATTAGTGTTCCCCTGATAAATAATTGCACATATTTTTAATAATTACTACAGGATAACAAAAAAGTCAACAGGAATTTCTTCACTTTTCGGAGAAAAATGTAATGAATCCATAACGATCCAGCCAGTCACACGCGGACTGCATTTCTGTCGAGTGCTTCCCCTTGGAAGGAAGGAGTCAGACCCCTGCCGGGATCTGACTCCTTCCTTCCAAGGGGAAGCACTCGGGGACGGTTTTCTTGTTGCAGCGAAGCCTGCACAAGAGAACCGTCCCTGTGTGCGCTCAATTGGAGGAGATAGGCGCACAAGAGAACCGTCCCTGTGTGCGCTCAATTGGAGGAGATAGGCGCACAAGAG
>CAYWGX010000182.1:0-5725 GCA_964457635.1 uncultured Leptolinea sp. | reverse complement strand
AGCGCATCATGGCCCGCAGTTTGGCGTAGAAGGGAAAATATTTGAACAGGAAAAACCCCGGCAGCAGGATAGGCATGGTTTGCCGTCCCAGTTTGTCCGCCAGGAATCCGGGCAGTGTCAGTTCTACAGCCTCCGCATTCCAGTGCAGGTCTGTTCCCATGGAGAGGATGACCGCGATCACGATGCCGGTGAGGAGCATCTGCCGTTCCCAGCGGATGCTTTTTCCTCGGGAGATCATGGCGTAAAGGAAGAGTGCCAGCGTGACGATCCCGACATAAAGCGTGGCTTCGATCCAGATATCCCGGTTGAAGTGTGCTCCGACCCATTTACCGAAGAGAAAATGAGTTGTTCCCGGGAGCAAATAGTCACTGAGTCCGGCGGAATACATCCGTACGCCGCCCCAGTCCCGGTCCGGCATGCCGCCCGCGCCTGCCAGCTGTAAAAAGGGCAGTTCCGCGATCAGCAGCAGCGGGAGCGAGAAGAGGATAAACAGCCCGAAAGATTTCCAAAAAGCAGGATCCTTCAGTTTATCCCGCTGATGGACCAGCACCATCCAGACCATCTGGAACCCGGCAACGATCACCAGCATGAAGAAATAATACTGCGAGGTCAATGCCGTCAATCCCAGTCCGACCGCCGCCATCACCGCCGCCCTGATCTTTACACCTTGATCCTTGATCTTTATTCCTTGTTCCTTATGCAATAAATCAAACCATCCCCAGAAAAAGAGCGGCAGCCACTGTGTGCCGGAGAGGTTGAGGTGCCCGGCCAGGTAGTGAGCCTGGCGGTAGGGGAGACAGGCATAGATGGTACCGCTGAGCAAACCGGCTGCTGCAGAGCCGGTGAGGTGGCGAACCCAATAGAAAGTGATGATCCCGGAAAGAACAAAACTCAGCAGCATGGCGGCATTGTAGGCGAAGGTCTCACTGCCGAAGAGTGTGAAGATCTCTCCCAACGCCAGCTGGGACGGCGTGATCTCGGTATGCGCCATGTTCCAGCCCTCGGGATAATTGAGGAACCAGACGTTCATGGGGTTCACGCCCAGCTTGAACAGGGCTTTCTTCACCCAGCCGATCATCCAGATGAAATAGATGTTGTCGCCGATTTCACCGGCGATCTCGTTCCCCATGCGGGCGATCAGCGGCCGCGTGAATAGAATGGCAAGGATCAAAAACCAGATCCACACCAACCAGAAAGAATTCTTTCGCATTTTTTCAGCCATTTTACCCCAATATCACAGGATACATGCGAACCGTACCCGGTGTCCCTTATCAATCAGTGTTTTCTTAAAAGTCGCGAAGCGACACCTTAACTATTCACTATTCACTATTCATTCTTCATTATATGAAAGCATCCGTTTTTCATTCCACGACATACGTACCAGTTCCACCATGCGCTGCACGGCGATCCCGTCCTCCAGTGTGCAGGAAGGCTGTGCAGTACCGGCTGTCACGGCGATGAAGCGGCGCATTTCATTCAGAAACATGTCGTTGCGGTCATAAGCCGGTTCGGGATGGAACTTTTCCGTTTCCCCGTCCGCTGTCCGCAGGGTGATTATGCCGTCAAGGTTATTGCAGCGCAGCTTTCCTGCACTGCCGATCACCTCCAGGCCGTTTCGCGCCGGCCGGCTGTAGTAGTCCAGATGTACATTGCCGATCAGTCCGCTTGCCATCTGCAGGCCGATCTCTGCAATGTCATCCGCTTCCAGCTCCAGGTCACTGATCTTTCCGTTCATTCCCCAGATCCACTCCGGGTCACCGAAAAGCCAGCGCAGGTAGTCCAGCGGATGGGAAAGGGTCAGCAGTACGCCTCCTCCCAGGTCTTTGCGTGCCGCATAGCTGCTGCGGTAGTCTTCCCAGGGGTGCCAGCCCGGCAGGTACTCGCCCCATTCCGCACGGAAGCTGTAAGGCCTGCCGATGGTTCCTGCATCCAGGAGTTCTTTCATTTTCAACAGACCCGGATGGAAGCGGAACTGGAATCCCATCTGAAATCGTCCGTCGTTTTGTTTCAGTGCTTCACGCAGTTCCGGCAGGCGGTCAAAACTGTCGGAAACCGGTTTTTCCATGAAGACCGCACAGCCGGCTTTGGCGGCAGGAACAGCGACATCCAGATGCAGTGCGGTGGGGTTGGCAATGATCACTCCGTCCGGTTTGTGAGCAAGGGCCGCTTCGACAGTGGTCTCCACCGGTACGTCCCTGATCTCATCTTCGGGTAATGTGCTTTTGTGTGAGCGCAGCAGGATGATATCTTCTTCACCCAATTCCTTCAGATTCCGCAGATGTCTGCGTCCGATCGATCCAAATCCTGCAATCAAAAACTTCATGAGCTTTCTCCTGGTAGTGCTTGTTTGAATTCTTGTTGTAAACGGAAAAATGTCTTTTGTGCTGTTTCAATAATAACTTTTGCGTCTTTAACCAAATCATCTGTGTAGGCATAATTCAGAAGGAGAGAATTATCAACCAGCATAAAAACTCCTCAAAATAGGTTTGAATGTCAAAATCCTCTAATCTACAATATTTTATCATGTCAATGAAGATATTTACGAATCTGTTTTCTTTAACGTCACACCGCCCTGCGAATACACAGGGCGGGTGACAAATGATTAGAGGGGATAAATAGGAGGTGGTCATGAAAACATCTGTGTTTACAGAGACAATTCTGTACAGCACAGCAATAGTAATAATTATTCCCTTTGTTTTGATTCTATCATTCCAGCCTTAGAATAACCTATGAATTTTTGCATGTCTGATTTCTTTTCGCTGTGTGATGATCAGGATCAGAACGGCAGCTGCGGACAAACCGATCGATGCCCGCCAGTACCACGGTTCTTTGAATTCCACTGTCAACATGTCATCGAACCCGGCGGGAAGCTCAATATGGATCCTGCAGTTCGTCCCGTTCCGGATCTCATATTCTTTCCCGGAACTGTCCGAGGCCCGGTAACCGCGGTAATTCAACACGGGAATTTCCAGCCAGCCGCCGTCCGGGCTTTTCACCTCGTAACGGGCAGTGTGGGTCGTCCGGGAGAGAGGCTGTACATCCTTTATGCCTTCCGCAAGAATACCTTTCGTATAGGCATATCGATCGGTTGAAGCATCTGCCGGCAGATAATGCAGGCTGGTGGCAAAGCTGTCCAGGGCTTCGGTTTCATACTTTTTCTCCATGGCAGTTCCGGTGCTGAAATCGCTCACAAAGAAAACGAGAAATATGAAATTCAGCAGCAAAATCAGCTTTCCGGCTGATGCGGACAAGTCCGCCCTCTCTGCTGACCAGGTCCGGCAAAGCTCTCCCAGCAAAAGGCAGAGCAGGAGGTTCGCTGCAGCCAGAATGCGGAACGGATACTGCATCTGTGCCAGCATATTTCCCAGAAAAGTATGCATTTCGAGAAAGTTCCACGGGAAGCAGTCCATCGTCATGAGAAGCGCAATGCCGGATAAAACCAGGTACGCCAAAAGTTTCCGGTCACGGGACTTCAGCCACTGATAAATCCCTGCCGCAAAGGCGGCCATGAGGACGAGTCCGGGGCTCAATACTCTGATGATCCCGAATTGATAAGAGGACGGGAAAAAGGAGAGCAGCCTGCCAAGGCTGATCCCGTAATTCTGCATCAGCGCATGTCCCGGGATCGCGGCATTTTGACTGATCAGGGTCTCCACATTGAAATAATAGTCAGCGAAGGGTATCAGGAAGTATGCGTTCAAAACAAGCGACAAAAGGACCGTATCGACCCATAAGCGCAGGGTGTTTTTCCGGAATGTTTTCCTCAGCAGCATCAGGCAGGTCAGCCCGATGAAAAATACAGAGATGACCAGTGTCAGCACATGTGCAGCTGCAGCGCCGGTGATTCCCAGAGCCAGAACGATCCCGTATTTGTGATAGATTTTCCAGTCGGCTGGATCTTCCGTGTACATTTTTACCACTCCGTAAGCGATCAGCGGCAGGAATGTAATGGCACTGAATTCTCCGACGGCACTGTGTACATATCCGTATGAAAGACGGTAAGGTGCCAGAATATAGGTGATGGTAAGCAGGATCCCGATCTTTTTACTGCTGAACAAGCGGCTGAATGCACACAGGGAAACGGATGCCGTTAAAATGTTGATGAAAATCAGGTAAACTTTCATGGAAACGATCAGGTCATATCCCATGAGCCGCAGCAGTGCCGGCAGCAGAAGCAGGATGTCATTGTAATAGATGGAGGTCGGAAAACCATAGCCATCCATCCAAAGCGATGAGATCCGCGGAGGATATTGATGATCACGCAGCGCATTCGCGACCGCGTCGATCCGCAGCATATGGAAGTCCATATCCCCGATGTTATCATTGCCGACCAGCCTGAAGAACAGCGGGATCGAGGCGGCAAAGCTGATGGATAAAATCAGCAGGATCGCCCTGCGGGTTTGTTCCCGGCAATTTTTCAGGAAATATACAAAGTCAATCAGCAGCAGGATAAAAAACAGATTCGCGAGGGTCCTTTTCTGCCAGGTCCCGGTGGGACTGATATCAATGCTTTTTATTTTAAAGCTGCCCTCTCCGTTGTAATGTATAGAAAGGTTAAATTTCTGCACATCCTCCGGAACTTCAAAACGATAGCTGATCGAATCTTTGGAACTGCTGAGGATGCCCCGGGACCCTTTGACAAAATCCGCGGGAATGATCATAAAATTATCGATGTTTGCGCCGGAAGATTCGCAATACTGATCCCGCTCCGCTTCATAACGTATATTGGCGGCATAGGTCCCTTTTTTCAGCGGCAGGTTCGGTCCGTAAAGAAAGACTGTTTCCTCACCGTTGTTCAGCAAATTCTCTTCAACTGAAAAAGCACCGTCATGATAAACACTGTGCCGGCAGGTCCAGTCTGTCACGCTGTATTCAACGGGTGTGAGTCTGCGTATGCTTAGCCGCATCCATACAAAACCCAAAAGCAGGATAAGGATTTCAGCAGAGAGCAGGAAAAGCAGTTTGAGATGCGGATGCTTGTGAAATATACTCATGGCAGTTGTTCTCCATTATCCTGCATTATACCATGGCATGAAATCTTTGAAAAACCTGAATACCATCATGGAATTCTCAGGAATATCGGCACCCTTCCAATCGTTGACTTTTCAGCCGGCTGAGGCTATAATAGGTCATGCTGATAAAGCAAAATTCGTTGTTAAATCGGCACTTTGCCGAAATAAAAAAGGAGAATGTTGTATGAAGAAAATCATTGCTCTCGTTTTGGTTATGCTGATGGTTCTTGTTAATGGCGCCATGGCTCAATCTGACGAATTGATCGCTGCTGCTCAGGCAGAAGGCGAACTGGTTGTTTACGGTTCCTGCGAAGAAGAATACCTCTCCGCTGTTACCCAGCACTTCCAGGATCTCTACGGCATCAAGACGACCTATCAGCGTCTTTCCACCGGTGAAGTCCAGGCCAAGATCGAAGAAGAGAACGGCAATCCCTCTGCTGACGTCTGGTTCGGCGGCACAACTGACCCGTACAATGTGGTCGCTGCGGAAGGCCTGCTGGAAGCCTATGATGCAGAAAACGCTGTTCACCTGACCGGCCCGATGTACAAACATGCTGACAACTACTGGTTCGGCATCTACAAGGGTATCCTCGGCTTTATGGTCAACCAGGAAGAACTGGACCGCATGGGCCTGGAAGCTCCGCAGGATTGGGCTGACCTCCTGAAACCCGAATACAAGGGCCTGATCTGGCTGTCCAACTACAACACCGCCG
>CAYWGX010000181.1:0-5760 GCA_964457635.1 uncultured Leptolinea sp. | reverse complement strand
GCGTGCTTCATTCTGACGATTGCGCTTCTTCTGTGATTTAATGTTTGCCATTGTTAATTTTCCTCCAAAGGTATACAGGTTTCTCCCGTGACAGGCCTTTTTATGACCTTTTTCCGTCCCGTTCAAAACCCTTGAGGGTATACATGGAACTCAAGAACGTTTCTAATTATCCTCAATTTCCCGTTTTTGTCAACTGCGGAAGTGACAGGAACATGAATTCTGAATATGGAAAGCTATTCGCATATTATCAGCGCAGCATGGGGACGGTTCCGCAGTGCCGGCTGCGCGGCAGCAGCGAACCCGTCCCCGTGTGCTTCATATTCAGAATTGCTGTGACAGGAAAAATAAGAGATAAAGGAACATATATTAAATCATTATAACATTCATATCCGAAAAACAGAAAAACTTCCGAATCATACATTTTTTTGTATAAACTATTGGCGAGAGATTGAATAAAGTTCGGAGAAATATAAAGGAAACACGCCAAAATAAAAAATAAATCAGATGTAATAAAATTCGGAGAAAATTCGGAGATATGGTAAAATAATTACAGAAAAAAATGAAAACATTCGGTGAAATAACACCATCAGAAAATCAAAGAAAGGAGGCATCATGACCATTGAAGAAATACTTCACGGTGAAACAAAGAACATCGAATTCAAAGAGATGCTGCCGAAAGATTCTGAGAAATACGTAAAAACCATTATCGCCTTTGCCAACACCCAGGGCGGACAATTGATCGTCGGCGTCTCAGACAAAACACGTACGGTAGTTGGGGTAGATGATGCGGAAGTGTTCAAGATCATGGATCAGGCCGCAAATGCCGTTTCCGCATCCTGCACACCGCAAATCATCCCGAACATCACTTTTCAGTCACTTGAAGGAAAGACCATTGTTGTCGTATCGGTCCAGCCCGGGGCAAGCAGACCTTATTATTTCAAATCAAAAGGGAAAACTGCCGGTACCTATGTACGGGTTGGCGGTACATCCAGATTGGCGGATGAAGAGAAAATCAGGGAACTGGAGTTGGAAGGGTCCCGCATTTCCTGGGATGAACTGACCTGTGTCGGTTATCCGGTCACAGACAAAGCAGTTACAAAACTGTGCAGGGACATTAACCGCTATCGCAGGAACATGTCGAATCCCCGTGGTTCGGTGAAAAAGCTGCCAAAGGTGACAAGAACACAGCTCGAAGACTGGGGCTTGATCAAATATGATCACGATGTTTGTCTTGCTTCCAACGCTTTTGCACTGCTGACCGGGGATCATTTCCGGTTTTCAAAAACTCAGTGTGCCGTATTTGCCGGTACGGAACGGGGAATGTTCATTGATAAAATGGATTTTACCGGTCCGCTTTATGAACAAATTGATGATGCCTTTGATTTTGTTCTTCGAAATATCCGTATCGGAGCAAAAGTGGAAGGATTGATCCGAAGAGAAAAATATGAACTTCCTCCGGATGCTATCCGTGAAATGATCGTCAACGCTCATTGTCACCGTAATTTTTTGGAGCCTGCCTGTGTCCAGGTGGCGATTTTCGAAGATCGTTTGGAGGTTACTTCACCGGGAGGCTTGTATTTTGGATTGACGCTGAAAGAAGCGCTGGAAGGACATTCCAAACAGCGGAACCGCGCGATAGCGGAGGTTTTTTATCAAATGGGACTGATTGAATCCTGGGGAACCGGATTGGGGAAAATCAGAAGGGAGGCAAAGGAATATATGCTTCCGGCACCCTCTTTTATTGAAGGCCCCGGCACATTCAGGATCAATCTCTACCGCAGGCCTATCCATGGTGCGGTTTATACTTATGAACCGGAGGTGAATGAACTCAGGGAAGATCCGGAGGATTATTCTTATTGGCCCGATCCGGAAAAAAGCAGATATGCTTATAAGTACGATGTCAGTTCGGAGATTGGTTCGGAGAAAAGTTCGGGAAAACAGGACGGACAAACTTCGGTGAGCTCTCCGGATCTTTCTCTGAAGGGAACCAGGAAACAGATACTGGAGCTTATCCGTGCGGATAACAGTTTGTCTGCGGCGGCAATTGCGAAAAAATTGTCACTGACTTCACGGGCGGTTGAGAAAAACATCCGCCAATTGCGGGAAGAGGGATATTTGCTGCGGATGGGTGCTGCCCGCGGCGGATATTGGGTGATCCTGAAAAATCAGTAATCAAAACAGCCGGAGACATTTCTCCGGCTGTTTACTTTCGAAAAAACGTTAATTGCTTGACGACGAAGTTGTCGTTGTCTGTGTCGGGAAGTAGGGTTTCAAAGCCGCGGCGACCTGAGAGATCGGTTTGGTCTGGATATAGATTTTGCCCGGACCGGTGACGACGGTGTTGAACACGCTTTCGGACCCGAAGAGAACATTCATCGCGCCTTTTACGGTCTGTACGTCCATTTTACAATTAGCATCCATGGCAGCCAGATAGCCGGTGCTGAGGATCAGCTGTTCGCCGGGGCCCAGCTGGCGTTCTTCGCAGTAGCCGTCGATCTCGAAGAAGACGATGCCGCTGCCGGAGAAGCGCTGCATGATGAAGCCTTCTCCGCCGAAGAAAGCGACGCCAAGCTTTTTCTGGAAAAAGACGGATTGCTGGATATCCCCGAAGGATGCAAGGTATCCGCTTTTCTGCACGACAAGGTCCTGCCCGGGTTTGACTTCGATGGCGAGGATCTTCCCGACAAAGTCACTGGAAAAAGCGATAAAGCCGCTGCCGTGGGCGATATATTTGTTGACGAAGGCATGCTCGCCGGAGAACACCCGGCCGAAGAGCTTGCCGATTCCGCCGCCGGTGGAGGTCTGCATCTCCATGTTCGGACTCATCCAGGACATAGCGCCGGATTGGCACTGGACTTCTTCTCCGTTGTTCAGGTTCATCACCAGAACCGGGAAGGGTTCATATTTAATTTCATAATTCATTGTTTCTTCTCTTTCCGGGATTCATGCTTCCGGTACCGTATACCGGTCTCAGCTTTGATCCCACATAATCTGAAATATTATTTTACTATAGACTTTTTCTCCATGGAAGAATCATCTCCGGAAATGGGGTAAGGGGAAAATAATTCATCGGAACGGCAGCTTTTATCATAGTACGCGCAAAGCATCTGTGCGGTATAGCTTTTCCCGAAGCGGCGCGGTCTGCTGACACAGGTCAGTTTATTTCTGGTTCCGATCGTTCTGAAAAAATTGCCATTTTTCACAGATTTTTTTGATTAAGAACCTACCCACGAACCCCTACCCCCAGCGCCTAAAACCTAACACCTATCCCCTAACCCCTAAACCCTGAACCCTGACAAACCGTTCAGGTGCTGATTTCGACCGTTCGGGACGCGGGGAGCCCAAAAATCTCATGCCTGTGATAAAGTATAGCAAGGAATATACGGGGTAAAACGGAATGCGAGAAAGGCTCATCAAACTGGCAGCGATCGGCTTCCCGCTGGGGGTCGCCATCGGGGTGTTTCTCCTCCTCGTCCCCTTCGGCGGGACAGAGGGAGCGCCCCGTCTTGCCTCGGAGGCACTGGTCCGGCGCATCGGTTCCGAACGGGGTGCCTTCCTGGTGCAGATGCTTTGTTCCGGCTTGTTGGGCGCCATCGCCATGGGTAGTACTGTCTTTTATGAGGCCGAGAGCTGGAGCCTTGCCCGGGCTGCCCTGACGCACTGGGCGCTGATCATGGTCTCCTACCTGGCAGCTGCCTTTTTCTGCGGCTGGATCCGTCCCGAAGCGGGGGAAGTACTGCTCATGGCTGGCATCATGACCGCTGTCTATCTGGTCATTTTCGGGATCATGTACCTGCGGGGCCGAAGGGAGACAGAAGAACTGAATCGGGAGATCAGAAATAGGAAGTAGAAAATAGGAAATAGGAGGTAGGAAATAGGAAGTAGGTTCTCGGTGATCTGGTAATTAGGGAAGATGCCTGACGTACGGTGTCGGACAGAAGCCCATATAAATTCATTCTATAGGAGAGAAAATAATGAAAAGATCGAAATATTTTGTGTTGTTTTTGCTGGTTATGGTAATTACACTTTTTTCTTTTGTAACAGTCTTTGCTGTAACTAAAAGCTCAAGCTCCGGGGGTTATTGTGACTGCGGAAATGAAAATAAAATATATGTTAGCGACTCAAGCCAATGCAGTGAAGCTTGTGCCTCTATTTCCAGTGACAGCAGCAGCCAAAGCAGCAGTGGAGGAACTGAACAAAAATCAGATAGTTGTCCATCTTCCTGTTGCGAGCATCCGGAACCGGAGAGCGAAGGCTGGCAGAAATCCTGCGGCGGATGCAAATGCGGCGGTGGTTCATCCTCCACTTCCTCTGAAGAGCCGAAAGTTTTTATCCGCCCGGAAGACAGCAAGGGACGCCAGTACTATATTGATGAAAATGGCATCCAGCGCAACGTTCGCTACAAGACCTGGGCGGACTGCATGACCGACTTCGGAAATGCGGATACATGCAAAACGCTGGTGACTGATGAGTGCGAAAGCTGCCTCGGAGTCTGCCAGACTGCACAGGCCAAGGGCACGACCTTCAGCAGCGGTTCCTGCTATAGTGTCTGCAGGACCAGCTGCGACGGCAGGGGCACGGGCGCTGCATACACCGGCAAAGACTCCTCCGGCACGGATGAGTACGGTTCATGGTATCTCGAAGGCGGTGTGAAGAAATATTCCAACTTTAACGATTTTCGAAGCTGCTGGTCTGTCATGGGCGACGCGAAGGAATGCATCAAATACGGCTATTACTGCGGTTATAAGAATGGTTTCTATGTTTCTTATCTATGCAGCTGGGACGACGATGCTTGCAGAGAACGCGTCATGGACGAATACGCAGCAGCCTGCAAATAAGAAATAAGAATGTAAAAGCACATCGGGGACGGTTACGCTGCTGCTGATGGCGGGGATCATGTCGGCTGCTTATCTGCTCATCTTTTTGATCATGTATATTCGCTGCAGGAAGGAGGCAAAGGAGCTGAATCTTCAGATTAGAGACAAGAAAATGAAGAAGGAAGAATGAAGAATTTGTTGGTAGTTGGTAGTTGATAGTTGGTAGTTATAAAGGGATTTGTCCCTTGCAGAAAAGAAAGAATTTTAAATGAATAAATCGAAGTTTTTTGTATTGTTTTTGCTGATCACGGCAATTTGTCTGGTTTCTTTCAGTGCGGTTCTTGCTGACCAGGAAGGGAACCGCCGCTGGTGTAATTCCGATCAGTATGGCTGCTGGGTCACTGATGAAAACGGCGGACAATCCTATCTCATGTTTTTCTCCGAATCTGCCCGTGATCTGTTCATGGGGCCCGGATCTTCCGCACCTGTAGTGCCTGCCGTTCCCGGCGGCGAAATGGGCCTTTCAGCCGCTCCGGAAGAACCAGCTGCTCCTGCAGCACCTGCAGCACCGGCAGATCCTGTTGAGGGTGGGGGACAACAGGGGGATCAGAATGATCCAGAAAAGCACGAAGCAGCTTTAAAATATGCTGAAATGTTATGGGACGATGAAGATAACTGGAAGGAAATAGAAACAGCAGGAATGAGCGTGGAAGATTTAGCAAAAGATATTGAAGAAAAAATGTCTCTCGAGGAAATCAACAATGCAATAGAAACTTATAATCCTAATCTGGTTTAGATATTGTAGAATATCTGGAACTTCTCTAATTTAAAAAAAACAGAAGTAAAATGATATTTTCAAGATCAAAACCTGTTATGTAATATAGTATTTGTTTACACCGATTAAAAAGGGAAGGCAGACCGCCAGAAAAGGGAAACGAGGCCG
>CAYWGX010000180.1:0-5764 GCA_964457635.1 uncultured Leptolinea sp. | reverse complement strand
TGGCAGCATCGACCGTCACCTGATCGTCAGTTTTATCCCGGTTCGGCAGGCCCAGGTCATAATATTCTGTGTTCAGTTCAACATAAGGCTCCAGCAGAATATCTTTGATCTGTTTCCAGATGATGCGTGTCATTTCATCCCCGTCAATTTCTACCAACGGAGTGATCATTTTGATTTTATCCATAAAGTTCAATCCTTTTTCATTTCGGCAGCATAATAATTCATCAGGCAGCCGTTGAGGATGATTTGTTTTTCTTTATCGCTGAGGTTTTCGCAATACAGCGTTATCGGCTCAATTTTATCTCCGCTGATGACGGAAGCAGGAATTTCGCTTTGGCTTGTTTCGATCGCCCCGCGGATGTCCGGGATGAACAGGTAATCACCCGGCTGATAATCAAAGTTTGTCTCTTTCGAGAGCGTAAAAGGGAGAATTCCCCAGTTGATGCAGTTGGAGCGGTAGCGCTTCGTCGCGTATTCATGCACGATGTTTGCCCGTCCGCCCAGCACACGCTGGCAGGATGCGGCCTGCTCCCGTGCGGACCCGTCTCCCGGTTTTTCCGCAAAAATCGCGGAGCCGAATTCCGTCACCGAACAAAGCTTCTGATCCTTCCCGAGCAAAGAGAGCACATGGCAGATCTCTTCCACAGCTTTCCCGGCTCTGCGCTCTGCTTCCTGAGCCATGACGGCCTTGCTGCGGCCCACATATTCCGGTACACGGCGGGAAAGGGCAAATTCGGAAAGCTTCAGCGGGTTGGAGCGATAGGAGGATGTTTCCCCGGAGGGGATCAGTTCGTCGGTGGTGGTCACCGGGTCGTGGATCACGGCTGCCAGTTTGAGCAGCATGTTTTCCGCCAGCGGATGGAATTTCGGCCAGTCGGTGATGTTGGGCCCGAATTGCAGCGCTGTCTCCGGTTCGGCTTTTCCGTAACCGTTGTAGATGCGTTTTGCATAGATTTCCTGTGTAAAGTTATAGCATTGCGGCTCGATCGTGTAATCGATGTCAGTGGCTGCCGTCAGCTTCCCGCCGTTGGCAGCGGTGGCTGCGATGGAACGGGCGTCCATCAGGGCCACAAAAGAGATCTGCCCCTGGTCCGGTTTGGATCCTTCCCGGTTCGGGAAGTTCCGGGTGGTATGGCGGATCGAAAATTCGTTGTTGGCCGGGACGTCACCGGCACCGAAACAGGGCCCGCAGAAGGCGGAGCGCAGGATCGCGCCGTCAGCCAGCAGCCGGGCAGAGACTCCGTTTTCCAGCAGTGCCTTCTGGATCGAGGTGCTGGATGGATAAACACTCAGGCCGAAATGTCCTGTTCCGATCGCTCCCTGTTCGAGGATGTCCGCTGCCTCACAGATATTGTCGAACATACCGCCGGAACATCCCGCGATCACGCCCTGGTCCGCATAAAAGGCACCGTCACGGAACTTGGAGCGCAGGTCCGGGTGGACCTTTTCACCGAACTGGGCGATGGTGTCCTTTTCAACGGCTGCCAGCAGTTCATCCGCGTTCTCCAAGAATTCGTGGATGGTGTAAGCATTGGACGGATGGAAGGGCAGGGCGATCATGGATTCGATCTCAGAAAGATCGATCTCGATCGCTCCGTCATAATAAGCCCCGTCCTCAGGCTGCAGCTTTTTGTAATCTTCAGCCCGGCCGTGATTGCAATAATAAGCCTCGGTGACCTCATCCGTGATCCAGATGGAGGAAAGGCAGGCGGTTTCCGTGGTCATCACGTCGATACCGGCACGGAAATCGATCGGCAGGGAAGCAACACCCGGACCGGTGAATTCCAGGATCTTGTTTTTGACGAAGCCGTTTTTGAAAACCTCCCGGATCAGCGCCAGCGCCACATCATGCGGGCCGATCCCCTTGCGGGGAGCGCCTGTGAGGTGGACCAGGATCACCTTGGGGTCTGTGAGGTCGTAGGTGTTTTTGAGCAGCTGTTTGACCAGCTCCGGGCCGCCTTCCCCGAAGCCCATTGTGCCGAAACAACCGTAGCGGGTATGGCTGTCAGAGCCCAGGATCATCTTCCCGCAGCCGCAGAGCATTTCCCGGGCATATTGATGGATCACGGCCTGATGCGCCGGAACAAAGATACCGCCGTATTTTTTCGCGGCGGAAAGCCCGAACAGGTGATCGTCTTCGTTGATCGTCCCGCCGATGGCACACAGGCTGTTGTGGCAGTTTGTCAGGGCATAGGGCAGCGGGAATTCTTTCATCCCGCTGGCCCGTGCTGTTTGAATGATCCCGACATAGGTAATGTCATGGGAAACCATCGCGTCAAAGCGGATCCGGAAGGTCCCATCCTCAGAATCACTGCTGTGGCGGCGCATGATTTGATAAGCCATCGTTCGGTTTTTCGCGTTCTTCGGCTCCGCAGCAAAAGTATCGAGGATCTCTCCCCCCGAATAATACACACCATGATCGATCAATTTCATAAACACTGCCCCACTTACCTTTTACTTGTTACTTGTTACTTGTTACTTGTTTTTATGGCTTCTCGTAATAAATCTCCACCGGCGCATGTTCCTTTGAACTGATCTCCGGAATGCGGTTGTAGGTACGGTTGAGATCCAGAATACGGAAAGCCAGGTCCGGTGTCAGATCGGAGTTGATATAGCGGAAGCTCCAGTTCCCGAACATTTTCCCCGGGAAGTTCATCCGGGCTTCATTGCCCAGTTCCAAAAAGTCCTGCAGCGGCGCAATGGAATAAACGGCCACGGACTGCCATACAGCCCGGATCGCATCCCAGGCAAAATGTTCGCCGTTGGAATTCAGGTACTTCATGGCGAAATTCCGGCTCTTCATGTCCGCATTGCCGAACCATCCCGTGATCGTTTCATTATCATGGGTGCCGGTATAGGCGACAAAATTCGGCTCGTAGTTGGAGGGCAGGAACAGGTTGTTCGCGTCATCTCCGAAACCGAACTGCAAGATCTTCATCCCCGGCAGGCCGTATTTCAGCCGCAGGTCACTGACATCCTGTGAAATTTCGCCCAGGTCTTCAGCGATGATCGGCAGGTCACCGAAGGTTTCCAGAGCTTTCTGCAGGAAGGCGTCACCCGGGCATTCCACCCAGCGGCCGAATTCCGCAGTCGGGTTGCCCGCGGGGATCTCCCAGTAGCCGCCGAATCCGCGGAAATGGTCCAAACGGATCAAATCACAGACTTTGAGCGTAGCGCGGATACGGTCCATCCACCAGGCAAAACCGGTCTCCTGATGTTTCGGCCAGCGATAAAGCGGGTTCCCCCAAAGCTGTCCGGTGGGAGAGAAATAATCCGGGGGAACACCGGCGACGACGGTCGGGTTCCCTTCCTCGTCCAGATAAAAGAGTTCCGGATGGGACCAGACATCGGCACTGTCCATGGAAACGAAAATCGGAATGTCACCGACGATCTTGATGCCCTTTTCGTGGGCATAATGCATCAGGTTGCTCCACTGCTTGAAGAAACAGAACTGCATGAATTTGTGGAAATTCACTTCTTCAGCGTTTTCCCGGTTGAATTCTGCCAGGGCAGCCGGGTCATGCTTCTTGAGTTCCGCATTCCAGTTCTGCCAGGCGGCTCCGCCGTTGGCATCTTTCAGTGCCATGAAGGACGCATAATCATCCAGCCAGAGACTGTTTTTATCACAGAAGGCACGGAATTCCGGGCTTTCCGGACCGTTTTTTGCCAGAAAATTGTTGTATGCACGGCGCAGGATCTTCAGTTTCCAGGGAATGGCGGCACCGAAATCGACCTGATGCAGCGGAAACGCCGGCCGGTCGGCAAAATCTTCGGGAGAAAGATATCCTTCATCCAGCAGAAGGGTCGGGCTGACCAGATACGGGTTCCCGGCACTGGCGGAAAAACACTGGTAAGGTGAATCACCGTAGCCGGTGGGGCCTAAGGGCAGTGTCTGCCAGATGGTGCAGCCGGAGGATTCCAGAAAGTCGATCCAGGCATAAGCCTGCGGGCCCAAGTCTCCAATCCCGTCCGGACCGGGGAAACTGGTAGGGTGTAAAATAATACCGGAAGTTCGTATATGTTTCATAAATAGATCCTGTTCCTCTATCATTACAAGGATTTATAAAGGTCATAGTACTTTTTCGCGGATTTTTCCCACGTAAAGTCCTGAACCATACATCGCTTTTGCAGTGTGACCCATTCGTCACGGTCATTATAAGCATCCAGTGCACGGCTGAGCGCATCGGCACAGGCTTCGGGTTTTGCCTCTTTGAAGAGGAACCCCGTGTAATCTTTGGTTTCCAGCGGATCGGCGATGGTGTCCTTCAGTCCGCCGGTAGCGTGGGCAACGGGCACGCAGCCGTAAAGCATGGCGATCATCTGGGCGATGCCGCAGGGCTCATAACGGGAAGGCATCAGCAGCAGGTCGCCGCCGGCATACATCTTTCGGGAGAAAGCTGCATCATAGCGGATCTCTGCCCGTACCCGGTTCGGATAGGCAGCTGCCAGGGCCAGGCAGTCATTCTGGATGGCGGGATTGCCGCTGCCGAGGATCAGCGCCTGCCAGTTCTTTCCGAGAACCTTCCGCAGGGCGGCAAAGGCCAGGTCAAAACCTTTCTGGTAATCGAGACGGCCGATCATGATGATCAGCGGCACATTGTCATCCTGCGGCAGTCCGGCTTCCCGCTGGAGCATCCGCTTGTTTTCCAGCTTCTTTTCCAGACTGTTGACGTCATAATTTTCATAAAGCACCCGGTCTGTGGCAGGGTTCCACTGAAGGGGCATGATGCCGTTGACAATGCCGGTGACTTTGCTGGAATGGTTCTGCAGGAAATACTGGTAACCGTTCCCGAATTCATCGGTCAGGATTTCTTTCGCATACGTTTCGGAAACTGTGCTGATCATATCCGTGGCAGTGAGCCCCAGGGACATGGGACAGCTGCGCATATTCTGAGGGATCTCTTCCGCAAAAGCCTGCTGAAGGCCGTATTTTTCCAGCACTTCCGGGAAGTTTCCGCCGGCATAGGGCAGGTTGTGGATGGTGTAAAGCATCTTGATATGATGATAAGGCTGATAATAAGCCCGCATCTGCTTCATCTTCATCACGGAAGCACCGGCATGCCAGTCATGCGCATGGAGCACATCCGGGATCCAGTCGATATGTTTGAAAAGTTCAATGGCAGCTGTGGAGAAGAAGATATATTTATAAGCATCGACGATCGGGGCTGAACTGTAAACGCCTTTCCTGCGGATCGGCTCCCCGTCGATCAGGTAGATCGGTACGTCCATTCCTTCTGCCTGAGAGACATAAACATCCTGGAACAGACCGTTATCGTAGGGGATCCGGAAGTTGCAGATCCATTTGACAGGAATTTGACGTTCCTTGAGAATATCATGGTAAGGGATGACAACACGAACATCGACAGCTCTGCCGTCGGTCATTTCGTGAGGCAGGGCAGTCAGGGCTGCGGGAAGCGTCCCGCCCACATCTCCCAATCCGCCGACCTTGATCAGCGGCTCAGCCTCGGAAATCACAAAACATACTTTAAATGAGGGCTTCGTCATAAAATCTACCTTTCAAAGGAATCTGTACAACCCTTTCGAAGTCTACCGGTGTTCAGATTTCACTATCATACTGGATACTATTATACTATAGAACTTTTTTATTTCCGGAAAGATACACAGAATCTGACCCCACCTTGCACCAAATACGCAACCGAAGACTGCATTGCCGTGCCATTGGTGCGAACCGGCTGAAGCAAATAATCTGAACTGAGTTATCTTCCCAACGATAACGCATTGAGGCACGGTCAGGCTGGATTCG
>CAYWGX010000179.1:0-5779 GCA_964457635.1 uncultured Leptolinea sp. | reverse complement strand
CCCAGCCGAAGCCTGCCACGAGCAGAAGCAGACAGCCCCAGGGATCAAGATGCTTCAGCGGGTTGAGCGTCAGCCGCCCGTCCTGCCGGGGTGTGTCGTCTCCCAGCCAGACGGCGACCTGCGCATGGCTGAACTCATGGAAGGTGAACGCGATCAGCAGTGTGATCACACGGGAAATCAGTAAAGCGGGACTCAAATCTAACATGACAGAAATTATAAGCGGAAAACGGA
The DNA here is from genome assembly GCA_964457635.1 of uncultured Leptolinea sp. Classification (GTDB taxonomy): domain Bacteria; phylum Chloroflexota; class Anaerolineae; order Anaerolineales; family Anaerolineaceae; genus Flexilinea. The sequence goes on along the minus strand of CAYWGX010000179.1, from coordinate 5,548 downwards.
CTCAGAACAAAAAATTAATAAACCTCAAATATCTCCCGGATCCGCTCAATTTTCTTTGTTTTTGTCAGTGCAAGCATCAGCAGGATGCGTGCTTTCTGCGGATTCAGGGTGTCACCGGAAAGCACATTGGCGGGTACGTCCCGGTGCAGGGTGACGATGCCGTCATGGATGCGGGAAGTGATGACGATGGGTTTGCCATAAGGTTCCAGATGCTTCAGTTCCTCTTCCCAAAGCAGGCTCATTTCCCCGTTGCCTGCCCCGGCGATGATCAGCCCGTCAGATTGTTCATACTGAAAGCGCAGGATGGCAGGGTCCGCGTCTACGTGAAAATATGCGATGGAAACCTTCGGAAAGTGATTCAGCTCATCGGTGGAAAACCCGGAATTGATGGTGTGCTTTTTGACCGGAGCATTGTAGAAGTAGGGTTTGGTGTCGCGGATATAGCCAAGGCAGCCGAAATCATCGGAAGAAAAAGCGTCTACATGGAAGGTACTCCCTTTCTGAACATCCCGGGCGGAGTAGATGGCATCCGAAAAGACTGCCAAAACACCTTTACCGACTGCCTCCGGGCTGGATGCCAGGGCTACCGCCTGATAAAGATTAAAGGGACCGTCCGGGCTGAGAGCTGTCGCGGGGCGCATGGCGCCGGTGATCACCACCGGCTTGCGGGTCTTTACGGTCAGATTCAGGAAAAAAGCGGTCTCCTCCAATGTATCGGTCCCGTGTGTGATCACGAATCCGGCGATATCTTCATGCTTAGCTAGTTCGTTGATGCGGCGTGTCAGCCGCAGCCAGTCTTCCTGTGTGATGTCGTCGCTGTTCACGTTGGCGATCTGCTCTCCCACTAACCAGGCCAGATCCTTCAGTCCGGGAATACCGGTGATGAGCGCATCAATGTCCATCCCTCCGCTGAAGTAGCCTGTGGTCAGGCCGGGTTTTCCGATACCGGCGATGGTACCGCCGGTCCCGAGAATGATCACTTTTTTCAGGTCTTTTTTGCTCATGATTTTCTCAAATTCAGTGATGGATCTGATAAAGACAATAGGCTTTGTAATAGCCGTCCGAACAGCGGAGCTGCTCACATTTTCCGTCGGAAATGCATTGCTCGATGAGTTCTTTGGAGGGATCGGTGTTGTTGGGCATGATGACGGGGAGCAGCAGCCAGTTGATTTTTTCGCCTTCGAGAACACCTTTCACCTGGTTTTCATCCGTCAGTTCCGCTGCGGAACAGCATTCTGCATATCCGGGCAGAAATTGGGCGGGATAGTCGGTATAGATGTCGTTGCCGCTGTGTTCTTCGCCAAAAATGTCATAGAGCAGCTCATTGTTGAGTCTCTCACCGAACAACATTTTCTGCTTTATGCGCTGATCCTCGATCAGTTTGTTGTCCGGATAGAGCCGGATCAGGGCGAACGTGACAGCGGCTGCAGCCAGAAATCCGAGAACGATCACAGGAATTCGTTTGGCATGCGTTTTCCTAATGATCTTTGCGCAGAACTTCCCGATCCCGGCAAATGAGAGTCCTCCCAAAAGTGCTGCGAAGGGGAGTACCGGGGCCAGGTTGCGGGCATCATAACTGTAGGTTGTTGCCCAGATGATGGTCAGCGGCCAGATATACAGCGGGAGGAGCAGACGGTAACGTTTCTCAATGAAGGGAATACCGATCAGACCCAGTACAAAGCAAAGACCGTACTTTCCCAGCACCTGATCTGCCTGCCAGAGCCGGTGGTGGATATCATATTGCTCATTATAATCCATGATGCCGGCTGCGATCAGTTCCCGGGCTTCTCCGTGGGTGTTGAAGAGAAAACAATGCAGGTACCAGGGCAGGACGATGAGAAGAGTCAAACCCAACAATAGCAGTTTCTGCTTTCGGTTCATGGTTTTTAATGCATCCGGCAGCAGCAGGAAGGCAGCTAACGGGAACAGTACCGGGCCGGTGAATCCGCTTTGTTTGGTGACGGCAGCTCCGGCTGCAAAAATTGTTCCGAGGACAATTGCCTGACGTTGGTGTGACAATGATTCCCGTTCAGCCCGCAGCAGGGTATAGACGCTCAGCAAAATCATTGCGGCAGCCGGTACATCCATATAACCGTCAAAGAGCTGGTCTCCCATCAGCTTTTTCATCATATAGCGGGCGATAATTGCAGCAAAGAAAAATCCGCTTTCCCGGCGCTGGAACCCCAAGTCGAAAAACATGCACTGGATCAGCAAAAAGAAGAGGGGAGGCAGCAGGGTGTTGAAGAACTGTACTGCATTTTTTCCCTGCAGCAGATAGGAAAGGGACCAGTTGGAGGGAACAAGCTGCGGATACATTCCACCGATGTTCGGAACCTGACCGGATGCCCATTTCTCCGCGTAGGCATTCCAGGAAAACAATGTGTCCCAGCCGCTGAAGACGGTTCCGAAATTCAGCCTGACCAGATGCAGACCCCACAGTACTCCGGATAAAGCTAAACAACCGCTCATCAGCCATATCCAGTTGTTGAGAGCAGTTTTCCCATCATCCTGTCGTTCGCTGAGAAAGTCTCTGAGAGGGCGCAGCTCTCTGCGCAGTGCGTTCCCGGCGAGAGTGAGTGTCTCTCCGATGGGGCGCAGCAGTGTTTCCCGGTACAGAAGGATGAGAACAATAATTTCTGCGAACAAGATCCCCAGCATGACCGGCTTTGTGTAAAGGTGCAGGGCAGCCAGCAGAAAAATCAGCAGATAATTCGAAATCAGGCTAAGGGGAAACATCCACAGCAGCCGTTCCGTGATACCGCCGCGCAGTTTGAACACTTTTATGAGCAGCAGCGCCGGCAGTATTATGCTTTGCAGCAGTCCAAGGATTCCTGAGATGATCAGCATTATTCTGTCCTCTCCGGTGTGTAGATGGTGCCGTCGTCTCCGTCAAAGAGGACAGTCAGGTTGGCGAACAATTTCTCTATGCGTTTGTGTGTGTTTTCTCCGTAGATATCCGCCATTTGATCTTCAAAGCTGTCAAAGACCACCAGATAAGCTCCGCCTTTGCGGAAGGTTTGACGGCTGCTGTCATTTTCAAGCCCGGTGCTGCTTTCATAGGCGTAATACTCCGCGTCAGGTTCATTCACGTAGACCTCATGCATCGGCCAGGTCCGGCGGTCCAGCAGGAAGAGCAGGGCTGTCTCCTCGTTGGTGACGATCGGTGCATCCTCCGGGATGTTCTCTTTTATATAGGCCACCGTTTCGGAATTTTTCCAGGCGGTGGAGTTATAACCGAGCCCGTCAATGGCATTCTGGTTGGCGATCCGGTAAGCGCGGTAAACGCAGAGAGCTGTGAACAGGAAGAGCGCGGTGTTGAAGATGAAGGTTCGGGAGAGGCGGTGGTTGTATTCACCGAAGAGGGCAAACAACAGGTAGATCAGCCAGAAGTTTGCGATGTAAACCGGCAGCAGCATGCGGGTGTTGATGGTGATGGGCGGGTAGGTGTTCAGCGAAACGAAGACGATCAGCAGCAGATAGAGCAGGTTCAGGGCTGAGAGCAGGAAGAACATGCGGGCATAGCGGGGATATTGCGTACTGTGACGCAGTGCATAAACTGAGCCGATCAGGCAGCCCAGCGTGAACAAAACAATGAAGATGCTGATGAAGGTCACCAGAAATCCCGGCATCGTGGCTGTGAGGGATTCCGGCAGCAGCCAGAGGGTGAAGACATGTTTGATCTTGGGCAGAAAGGCTGCCCAGAGTTCAGCGGTTTTGCCGCTCAGCATGGAACGGGATGCTACCGTGCTGGTTTGCGTGTAGTCAATGATCAGCCAGATGAGCATCGGGATCACGGAAACAAACCCATATCCGAAAGCCCGCAGGAAACGGTTTTTCAGGTTTTCTCCCTCAAAGCAGAAGATCAGCAGTACGGCAGCACCGATGAAGGCAGCGGAGGAATAGCGGGTCAGGAATGACAGCCCGAGGAGTACAGCCGAGGCCCAAAAGGGGAAGGTCTGATCTTCAACAAGTCCTTTTTCCAATAAAATCAGTCCGGCGAAACCCAGAAATATGGCCAGCGGTTCGGACATGGCCCAGGAAGCAGCGGGGATGATGATCGGGGAGCCTGCCAGCAGCATACCCAGCAGCAGACCGGGAAAGAGGTTTTCAGAAACACGGATCGTCCACCAGGTGATGAGAAAGACCAGTCCGGCATGCAGCACCAGGTTCAGGACCAGCGCCGCCAGCGGAAGGTTGGATGTAAACAGGCCGAAGAAGGCCAGAACCAGCGAATAAAAGGGCGGAAAATAAGGGATCAGGCGGAAATCTCCCGCGGCATTGATGAGCCCGAGTCCCTTCCCTGCCAGCAGGTTGCGGGCGCTGGTGATGTAGATCGTTGCATCGCCGCCAACGCCCACACCCTGCGTCATGCTGATGAATAAAAGACCTGCTCCGGCAGCCGCACAGATCAGCGCTGCCGTGATCCACGTTCCGGTTTGTTTTTGGTTGTAACTATAACTTTTCGAATAGTTGTGCATGCTTTGTCCTTGTTATGCTATTGTACTCAACCGATTTAGTAAACCTGCGATTAAATCAGGATCGTGCCAAAGAGAGATGCCAAAACATTTTTTGCCGGCATCTTTGATCGATGCGCCAATATGATATACGAGTTAAAAACTTTTGTCTCTGCTTGGTACAACATGGCAAGATCACTGTCTAACATAACCTGTTGTCCTCTGACAAAGTAAATTAAGCTTTTGATCTCTTGTGTGTTTGCTGTGATAGGAACGATTTCTTCCACTTTATTTTGTTTATCCTTTTCCAAAAGACACCTCCGATTTAAGGTCACAATTTGTGACCTCAAACAATGTTTTTTTATCTGTTGTAAATAGATTGACAACCACTATTTTTAAATGCCTGAAATTTCTTGTCATCATATCTCAAAAATACAAAGAAAAATGATTTCCGCATAAATCATTCCTGTGTATATACAAAAATTCTTTCTGAGTTTTCCGACAGTGATAAATTGTGTACTTCTAAGGCATGATAAAACTCTTCCGGACTTTCCCAAGGGATGGTTCCTTCTTCGATGGCACGCAGCAGTTCATCTTCTTCTACAAGGAAGTAGGATACATCCAGGTCCTTTGCCAGCGCCAGGCTTTCCTTGGAGGGGAAACCTTCCATCACACCGCGGATGCGCTGGTATTGATCGGTCGGGAAGGCATTGAAAAAACCGCCGATGAAGGGTTTTTCATTATAGAGTGTGTAATAAGTTCCGGCCTGGTCGTCGTTCAGATAGAAAGGATAACGCATTACCGAGCCTTTGGCTTCCTGCTGCGAGAGCCAGATGTCAACCGGACGAGGGCCGACCTTTGCGAAGGATTGCTGTGCTCGTGGGAAGAAATCGAAGATGACGAGTCCGACTGCAGCGGCTGCGAAAAGGATCTGCCTTTTTCCATTTATTTTTTCAAAGGGCTGAACGGCGAATCCCGCGCCGGCAGCCAGGAACAGCAGGGCGAAGATGCCGACGCGCATAATGGCCCGCAGCTTTGCGTAGAATGGAAAATATTTGAAAAGGAAAAACCCCTGCAGCAGGATGGGCATGGTT
>CAYWGX010000178.1:0-5785 GCA_964457635.1 uncultured Leptolinea sp. | reverse complement strand
ATACTTCATCATTATTCATTGGGCATTCTCCATTCTCTGCCTCTTGCGAGGATTTAACATTATCGTTCTCATTGTATCAAATTTTACGGCTTTAATCAATGGCTGATTATCTTGATTTTCCCGCAAAATGTAATTATTATCACCCTTATCTGATCATCAGGGACTCCGAAAAACCTTCCCATGTTTTACTTCCAGCGTCACATCACCCGAATCCGAAAAATCCAGCAGCGGTCCCGTATAATCAACCCAGCGGTCCCGGTTGTCACGCTTGCCGAAAACCACCAGCGAGATTTCCCGCGGGTCCGGACCAAAGCGGGTGAAGATCCTTTCCGGCGGGATGCCGTTCGGGAAAAGCAAACTATACCCTTCCTGCCTCACCACCCACGCCCGTTTCCCGAGAAAAGTAGAGGCCAGGCTGAGATCAATGCCATCCACAGAAAATCCGAACCCAGTACTGAGCTTTTCCGGAATATCAGTACCGGGACGCTGAGACTTACCATTCAGGTAAAAGACGGAAAGCCCATCCGCAGCACCGGATGCCAGAAATTCCCTGCTCATCCAACTCTCCGTGATATCAATGGATGCCGCTTCCGGAACTCTCCGCACCGGCAGCAGCTGTTTTTCCAAAGCATCCTGCGCCGCATAATTCGTCAGACCTTCTCCGACAACCAAAATACGGTTCCCCGGTGACCTCACCGTCAGCGTCATAGAGGAAGAGGTTTGGTGAAAGCGGATCTCGGTACGCCGGTTCAGCCGGTCCGCCACATTGACCCAGACCATCACCGCCGCAAAGAGCAGCAGCAGCGCCCCATACGGCTGATAATTCCGTCTTCGGAGCGAGTCAGCTATGGAATGTCTGCCCACCCAGAGAGCAATGATCAGCCCGATCAACATCCAGGCCTGGGCTGCGGAAAGATCGGAGTAGACTGAACCCCAGCGAACTTCCGAACACAGCTGAACGATCCGGATTGTCAAGGCCGGAGCCATCCAGACCAGCCAGGCTGCCGCAGCCCCGAGCGGATAAAAGAGAAAACTTAGCAGCAGCGCAGCAAACCCGCCCAACATGATCATCGACTGGAACGGAGCGATCAGAAAATTGGCTCCCAGCGAAATCAGCGATATCCGCCCGAAGGCCTGTGCACTGATCCACATCGTAAAGATCTGAGCACTGATCGACATCAGACAAAATTCGTTCAGCACATTGACCGTGGCAGTCAGTGTCTCTTCACGCATCTTCGGGAAGAGCTTGCCGAGAATTCCGCGTACCGCATTGCAGAGCGGTTCTGAGAACAGCAGAATTCCCAGCGTAGCCGCTGCAGAGAGCTGAAAACCCAGATCAAACAGCATAGAAGGTTTCCACAAACACATACCCGCGGCCGTCAGCGCCAGGTTATTGACACCGTTTCCGGTCCTGCCCAACACTGTCCCGAAAACGCTCAGTGCGCACATGACCGCCGCCCGGATCACTGCCGAATTCCCGCCAACCAGGATGGTATAAAAGGGAATGAACGGCATGATCAGCAGAGGTGACCACCAGTGCGGAACAAGCCGGCGGATAATGCTGATCAGCAACCATAGCAGCAGCGTAAAATTGGACCCGCTGATTGCAATCACGTGAGAGGTGCCGGTCTTTTGAAAGGCCCGGTCCATGTCTGAAGTGATTTTCGACTCATCCCCGAGCAGGATACCCGCCATGAGGGCGCTCTCAGGCTTGGAGAAGAGCCGGTAGACCCGGTCCAGAAGCCTTGTACGCAGGCCATAGATCCACGCCCGCAGATGGCTCCCGGAAAAACCGGGCAGCATCTCCACATCCGGATTGTTGATGAGGCAGGTGATCCCGTCCCGCTCCAGCCACTCCCGATAGCTGAACCCGCCGCCGGTATTCGGCGGCAGAGCAAGCGTACCGCTGAAGGAGATCCGATCACCGTAACGGAAATTGATCTGCGGTTTCCGAAAAAAGACCAGCAGCAGCTTTCCCCAGTTCGGGAAACCCGTTTCCGGCTGAACCTCATCCAGCTGCACCCGCAGCGTGGTACGGGAAGCAGTCGTGACCGGTGGGGCAGCAATATATCCGGTCAATCCCTCGAACCGCTGTCCGGCGAACCGTTCCACTGCTCCTTCGGGAGGCACAGGATTCTGAAAGCCGGTCCGGGCCATTCCGGCAGCAAAGATCGCCAGACAAAAGAAGACCCGGGAAATTCGTTTCGGGAGCTGATCCAGCACATAATCCTTCCCCCGCAGGTAAAAGAAGATCCCTCCTGCCAATCCGGCTGCGAAGAGCAGGCAGCACAACCAAAGGGAAGGATGGAATTTCAGCCCGGCAAAGATCCCCGCCAGCAGCAGCGAAGCCGTCTGAACAGCTCCAATTCCCTTCCCCACGTTCTGCTCCTTTATCTCAAATCAACGTTTATCCAATTCACCCGGAACCGGCTGATCGAAATCTCACCCCTCTGTCCGGTACATCTCTCATTTCTGATTTCCTATTTCTGATTTTGATAGATGTCCTGCCATTGAGAGATCGCGCAGCGTTCCTCCGAACGGCTGAACTGTTCCATGTTCCACAGCACACTGCGGGATCCGATACGATTGGAAATGCCGCAGATGTTATTGCCGGAAACCGCGATGGAAATGTTGAAATACAAAGGTACGGAAGGAAGCTCTTCGGCATAGATCCGCCCTGCATCCTCATCCGTCAGCTTCGGCAGCAGGCAGGCATTATCAAAGAACTCATTCCGATAAGCGCCGACATTCGTCCCCACCCAGTGATTGAGCTGCTCCGGGATCTGATCGCTGAGATAGATCTCACAGGGATTTTTCCCTGCACCCCAGGCAAACATGACCATATCAAATTTCCGTCCGAAAATCACTCCCTCCGGGCCCTGAGCATAAAGCTCACCCAGCGGCAGCGCTTCCACTTCCAGATCTATTCCCAGTACCGACAAATTCTCCTGAACCATCCCGGCAGCCTTTTTAGCGAAAGGAGTATCAGCAATCGTCAGCTTGAACGACAGCTTCGTCCCGTACATGACTCCCGGAACACTGGCAGCGATGCGAATCCCATCCGGGTCATCCTCCGGACGGAGCCAACCCAGCGAATCCAGCATTTCCGCTGCGGCATCAGGATCATAAGCAAGTCCCTCCAAACCGGAATCATGACCGGCGTGCCCCGCCGGCCAGAAATCCACAGGGATTTCAGACTGCCCATAGAAGACCTGCCGGATGATCGACTGACGGTCAATACCCTGCACAATCGCTGTGCGGAGCTCCTGAATGGTCAGCGGACTGACCGCCCACTGCACTGCAGCCGGCTCCAGGTCAAAAACGATCTCCTGACGGGTCAGCTCGGGACGGATGTAAATCGACTCCTTCCCGTCCCGCACGTCTTCGAGGATCGGTTCCAAGTCCGAGCCAAGGTCTACCGAGGTGTCGATGATGTCACAGGTTCCGGATTGAAGCGCTTCGATGCTGTTGTCTCCTGCACGGCCATAGAATTTATAGACGATCCTGTCAAAGAAAGGTTCTGTACCGGACGGAGAATTAGAATATGGATTCCGTTCCGCAATGATCTGTTCGCCCTTATCCCAGGAGACGATCTGCCAGGCACCCCAGCCCAGCGGGAATTTGTTAACTGACTCGGAAGATAACAGTTCCTCCACACTTTTTCCCTTCATTGTGTGTGAGGGCAGCGGTGTCCAGAAAACCTCGGAAGGATCATCCGGCAGGTAACCGGGCAGTCCGCGCCATTCGACAGTCCGCTCATCCACTGCGATATAACTTTCGGTCAGGTTATAAATATGCTTGGAGGCATGGATCCCTTTCATCCCGTTGACATTCATGGAATATACGGAATCCTCTGCCGTCAGCGGGGTCCCGTCATTCCAACTGAGTCCGTCCTTCAGCCGGAAGGTGATCACCATGCGGGGGATCTCCGCTTCCGTCGTGACAGCAGTCCAGGTGGAAAGGCAGTCGGTCCCGCTGCATTCCGCGGGAAGTTCAGCCGGCATGAAGACCGTCCCGGGCTTCAGTTCGACCGCGTCGCCATCGAAATCAACGATAATATCACCGCGCTGGACAGTGACTGTTTCGGTTACTGCACTGATATCATCAAATATCACCGGATCTGCCCGGCCGTCACCTGTGTCAAAGGGACCGTCATAGATGCTTTCCAGCACAGACCACATCGCCTGTGAGGATTCTGCATAGAAAAACAGCGTCTCCGGCTCTTTCCCGAGACATACCGTCAGCGTTTCCATCTTTTTCGGGAGAGCTGTCGGCTCCGGAGTGTCGGTCGGCAATAATTCTGCCGTCGGTTCGTTATGTTCCTCGGCGATCTGCGTCAGGATCACATTGATATCAGGAGTCGGCTCTCCCGGCAGCTGCTGTGCTGTCGGAATGTTACAACCGCTGAAAAACGGCAGCGCAATGAATATCAAAAGAAACAAAAAAATCTTAATTTTCAAAACATCTCCAATTATATTTATCACCATCAAAATTATACACTGATACCGGCGATCTTTTGTACTTTCCCTGTGCCTATTCAGCCTTCAACTTTTTACCTGTTCCCTTTAAACTCTTCTATCGTCGCCTGGTTATCCGCGGAGATTCCCTCATGGATAAAAACTTTTTTTACCGTCATAAACAGGATCTTCAAATCGAGCCACGAACTCCAATGGTCCACATACCAGACATCCAGGCTGAACTTTTCTTCCCAGCTGATGGCATTTCGTCCATTGACCTGTGCCCAGCCGGTGATTCCCGGCAAAACATCATGCCGCCGATGCTGCTCCGCATTATATAACGGGAGATATTTTACCAGCAGCGGACGGGGGCCGACCAGGCTCATCTCACCCTTCAGTACATTGAAAAGCTCCGGTAGTTCATCCAGACTGGATGCCCGCAGCAGTCTGCCGAATTTCGAAAGCCGGTCCGCATCCGGCAGCTCGTTTCCGTTCCGGTCTACAGCATTCTTCATGGAGCGAAATTTATAAAGCCGGAAGATTTTCTCATGCAGACCCGGACGTTCCTGACAGAAAAAGATGGGCGACCCCAGATTGATCCGCACCAGCAGGGCCAGAATCAACAGCAGCGGTGAAAGCAAAACCAATCCCAACGCGGAGACAATGATGTCAAAAGCCCGTTTGATGCAGAAGGAAAAATGTTTTTCAGTCACTGCTGATACTCCTTTCGAAACAATTCAGAATCGGCAGTTCCTGCCGGCACTTCTGAATCGCTGCTCTTTTTTCGATTTTTGCCGGAAAAACTGAGAAGATCTCTGCCGGCACAGCGGCAGCTCAGCTTTTCCGCAATAATTCGCTTCCAATTATCCTCATCATAATTCTATTTTTTCTTCCCCGTCCTGTCAATATCAATCAGGACAATGAAGTGGGTGATTCATATCCCTTGTGTGACAGTGGGGCCGGTTGCCCGGCGCACCGCAGGGTGCAAAGGGCGAAGCTGGTTGCTCCGCATCGAACCGGCGAAGCCGGCACCTTACGGAGCAACCGTCCCCATCTGTCACAGCCCCCTCGTTCTTCGGGATCTGACTCCTTCTTTGCAAGCAAAGCACTCGGGGACGAAGCACGCGGGGGCGAGCGAAGCGAAGCTCCTGCCCCGAATCTATCGGGGAAGAGGCTTCGCTTCGCTCGCCCCCGTTGTGCTTCGTGTACGTCTTCATTCTTCATTCTTCATTCTTCATTATTTCTGATTTCTGATTTCTGATTTTCAATAGCTGAACCAGTTATCCCTCTCTGCCTGAAGCATGCGCTGGATCTCGCGGTAATTGGCG
>CAYWGX010000177.1:0-5874 GCA_964457635.1 uncultured Leptolinea sp. | reverse complement strand
GAAGACTGCCGCAATCAGCAGTTCCTTGCGCCGGGACATCCCCGGCTCATTTAAACCGTTGACTGCCGAGCTGGAAAAGGAATCCATCGCCAGTCCGACACCCAACAATAATGATTCGATGAGAAAAGAAGCAGTGTACACAACCGCAAAAACAATAATTCATCTAATAAGGAGCGATACGAGCATCACTCCTTATTATTCTCTCAGCACTTCTTACTGATTTCAGAATTCATCATCAATGAAGAAGAACTCACCACCGCCTTCTTCATCATCAAAGAACTCGAAGCCGTTAAAGTCCTCAAACTCTTCAAATTCCTCATCTTCATCCAGGACGAAGTTCTCTTCGATCTTGTCGCCCAGATAGGCACCGACGATAGCCTGTCCCCAGTTCTCATGCTGCCCGATATTGTAATCCTGCAGCTCCGGGGGATAAAAATCGAAATACACATTGGAATAGACCGGGATCTCCGGAACCATGTCATTGAACAGGTCCATAAATTTGACCCACTTCTGCACATAAGAGAGCACATCGCCCGGTTCTGTTCTGCGCATATCGACCGTCGCGTCATAAAGTTCCTTATTGCCGATTCCCGTTGAGAACCAGGAATAGGTGAGCTGACCATTCTCAGCTCCGAGACGGAAGTAAGCGGAGGGATCGAAGATCCCCTCAAAGTTGCGGGCAATATAAAACAGATCCGCGTCCCGGCTGTCAGGATCCATGTAGCGTTCGATCAATTCGCTCATCGGCACAGCTTCCATCTTCAGCTCAATGCCGCATTCCCGCAGGTTCGGCACCCACAGCTCTTCCAGCACCTCATTGATGTTGTTACCTTCAGGGTAAAGAAGTTTGAAGGAAAGGGTAACACGCTCCCCGTCGATTTCCTTTTCACGCAGGCCGATCTCGTTCATCACCCAGCCGTCATTGTCCAACAGGAGATTGGCGACGTTCAGGTTCAGCTCATAGATCGTCAGGTCATCAAAATTCAGCTTTTCCCATTCCTCCAGCTCCCGCTCATAAGCCAGCTGGGCATTATAGTCATTTTCATTTTCCGGCGGATCCACCGGTGCAGCAGCAGAACCGTTGATGATGGAATACATCCACTGCCCCAGACCGTAGTAACTGTCCACACGCAGACCGTAGTAACCGGTATAGGCACCGATGATCTCATCCCGGTCCATACACCAGGTCATTGCCTGACGGACAGTCTTGCTCTGAAAAGCCGGATTTTTCCCGTTAAAGCTAATGAATGCGATCCCGGTACGCGGGTAGTTCGCCATCTGATACCCCTGGGCGATCATCGGCAGCAGCTTCTGGACTGTTTCAGCCCGGGTGACCTTATTCAGCAAATCCAATTCACCGGCAGCGAATTCGTCAGCCATGGTATCATTGTGCGCAAGAGTGTAGGTCAGCGTGTTGATCAGCGGCAGTTTGCCTTCAGCATTACCCTTGTAATAGGGATTGATCTCAAATTCCGCGGTCACACCGTCCCAGGAGGTCAGCATATACGGTCCGCTGACCACTGACGGATGAGACTGGTACCCGGTTTCCGGATCCAGGATCGTCTTTTTCAGCAGCTCGGCGTTGAACACCGGTTCCTTCACGCCGGGGTCCTCATTGGCAAGGTAGACCCCGTAACCGTCATCCTTTACCTTCACTCCCGGGGCGATCACATGGATCGGATAGGGAATGCAGGAGATCAGGCCCTGTTCATAGAAGAACGGCAGATAGTCGTGGTCCAGCGTAATCATGATCTGGTCATCGCCCAAAACCTGTACACCCGCCAGATAGGAGACCTCTCCGTTTACATACTCCTCACAGCCGAAAATGTAGTCCATGTTGGCAGCCTGTCCGCCCAACTCATTGATTTCCGGTGCAATGCTCAGCAGGAAGCTGAAAGCATAATCCCAGGCCGTGATCAGTGTTCCGTCGGAATAAAACAGGTCATCCTGCAGTGCGATCAGGTAACTGCGGTCGCCTTCCTCATTGTCCATGATGCCGATAGCGTTGACCACAGAAGGGTCATGGGTGTACATTCCGTTTTCCCCGTCCCAGATGATCAGGTTATAACCATGGATCAGGCTGCGGACGTCCCCATCGGTGGTGACATCTTCCCACAGCTCGGTGAAGAATTTTCCGTGCATCGGGGTCGTGTTGCCCACCGTCAGATGCGTCGGAACATCCGTCTCTTCTCCGGTATCGAACTCATCCTGTGCCATTACGGCACCTGTCAGCAAAAACAGAAGCGCAAACAGCAATATACTGATTTTTTTCATGATCTCAAACCTCTTTTCTCTTAGCATCAAAAGCCGCAGAACGGTTCTTATAAATTATACATTAACTTTTCACATTATTTTTATTCTTTCAAATCTTTTTCAGTTTTCCCTTTCTGAATCTAAAAAAACACTGACTGCCTGTTCAGAAACAATTATCAACAGATACTATCCCCATCCCCTTCACATTTCTCTTCAAAATACAGTATAATGATAGTAGAGAAGTATTTTGGAGCGTTCTATGGCAGAAATCAACAGAGAAAACAAGGATCGTCTATTCCGCTTTATCTTCGGCAGAGAAGAAAACAAGGCCTGGACATTGAGCCTTTATAATGCGATCAACGGAACGGACTATAACGATCCAAATAAGATCACGGTCACTACAATCGAAGACGCGCTGTACATGAGCATGAAGAATGATCTCTCCATTCTGCTCAGGAATTTCATGAATTTCTATGAGCAGCAGTCAACTTACAACCCCAACGAACCGCTGCGTTTTCTGATCTATGCCGGGATGATATACAGCAAATATGTTGAAAACAAAGCCAATCGGATCAACATTTACAGTACAAAACAGCAGATGCTGCCAATCCCGAAGATGGTCTGTTTTTACAACGGCACAGCGGAGATGCCCGATCGAAGTGAATTGCATCTGGCGAGCGCTTTTCCTGAGGGGGCTGATCCGGATATCGCGGTAAAAGTGACAATGCTGAACATTAATTACGGCAGGAATAAAGCGCTTCTGGATGCCTGCCGGCCACTGAGGGATTACGCCTGGCTGGTTGACAGGATCCGGTATTATCAAAAGATCTATAATGATATTGAAAAAGCCGTGGATATGGCAGTAGCGGAACTGCCGGAAGAATCCGTAATTAAACCTTATATTATGGCAAATCGAGCGGAGGTAAAGCGTATGTGCATTACAGAATATGATGAAGCCTGGACAATGGAACTATTTAAAGAAGAAGCTTATGAAGATGGAATTGAAAAAGGAATTGAAAAAGGGATGATTTCCAATATTAAGACGTTAACAGGAACAATGAACTGGACCGCTCAGCAGGCTATGGATGCGCTGAAAATTCCCGCTTCCGACAGACAGCGTTACCTTGCGATGCTGTGATTTGATACCATAATTCCTGCAACAAAGACGGAGGCTGCTTGAGAGAAACCGCCATATTGGAAATCGGCATGACGCCGGCTGCGGACCACTGGGACAAAAGCTTACTGGAAATCGCCGGTGAACCGGTGCTTCAGATCTTTGAAAAAACCGGACTGAACACCGTGGATGGTGTGTTCTTCGGCAACATGCTCTCCGGAGCAGTGAACAACCAGCTGCACCTGGGCTCCTACCTCGGCGACTGGCTCGGTGCCCGCCACACGGAAGGCATCCATGTGGAAAGCGCCTGCAGCTCCGGTGCGTCAGCCTTCCGTCAGGCCCTGATGGCCGTAGCGTCCGGCGATATCGACACTGCCATCGCAGTGGGAGCGGAAAAGATGACCGACGCCCCGGCAGAAGAGATCACCGCGGAATTGGCGTCCGCAGCGGATTCGGAATATGAACGGGACATGGGCGTCTCTTTTACCGCCATGAACGCCATGCTGATGCGGCGCTACATGAGCGAATATGGCTGGGAACGGAGCAGCTTCGCCAATTTCTCCGTCAATGCCCATGCCAACGCGGTGCACAACCCCTGTGCCCGCTTCCGCAGTCCCATCACCCGGGAGGCTTACCTGCGCTCGGAGATGGTCTGCGACCCGGTGAGCGTACTCGACGCCCCGCCGGTGGTGGACGGAGCAGCCGCGGTGCTGATCGTGCCGCTGGACTTTGTGCAGGGACAGCCGGGAATCGTACGCATACTCGGCTCTGCCGCTGCAGCGGACAGCATGGCGCTGCACAGCCGCAAAGACCCGCTGTGGCTCAGCGCAGCGGAACGTTCGGCAAAAGCCGCTTATGCCCAGGCCGGCGTAGGTCCGGAAGACATCGACCTGTTTGAGGCCCACGATGCCTTCACCATCATCAGCGCCCTCTCCCTGGAGGCATGCGGATTTGCCGAACGCGGGCAGGGCCCCCGGCTTGCCGAAGAGAACGAGATCACTCTCAGCGGAAGGATCCCGATCTCGACCCGGGGAGGGCTGAAAGCCCGCGGACACCCGGTGGGTGCCACGGGAATCTATCAAATCGCTGAAGCTGTCCAGCAGCTGCAGGGCATCTGCGGCGCGGGACAGGTCGAAGGAGCAAAAATCGCCATGACGCAGAACATCGGCGGACTTGGCGCGAATGTAATAACAAGTATTTTTTCTCTATAGAGAAAAAAAAGTTGGTAGTTGGCAGTTGGTAGTTAATAGTTGGCATTTAGCGCCAATTACTTATCAATCGATATCTGATATCTGCCAACTATCAACTAACAACTAACAACTAACTTAAGGAGTGCATATATGGAATTCCACATCTCCGGCAAAGCCAGAAAACATTATGACTTTTCTGAGAAACTGTTCACGTACAACGGCAATGTGATCTTCGCAGACATCCGCGCAGTACGTGAGTTCACCGCAAAGATCAACACGGTCCGCGCGAAGGAAGGCAAAGAACCGATGTCCGTCGGTGAACTGAACGCGCTGGGGCTGATCGATGAGATCATGCATGCCTTTATGGACGAATACCGTAAACAATATGCACCCCGCCTGAATGTGGAAGCCTATGACTGGCTGGACGAAAAGCTGGGAACGGAAAAATTCGAAGCAGTTCTGAAAGAATTCTGCGAAGAATTTCCTCCGCTTGCCGTGCTGAAAAACGAACAGACCGTCAGCGAATATCTGAATCCCAAGACTCCGCAGGGGCTGAAAAACCGCTACGATACCGTCGAAGAGATCATGATGCTGTGGATCACCAACCGCAATCCGGCTGCCATGAAGCTGGCCGGAGAGCTCTTTGACGAAAAGGATCTGGTTCAGAAATGTGATTACAACAAGCTGATCCTGCACCTGGATGCCTTTGCCCGCACCAAGCCGACCGTAGAGGGCTTCTCCTTCATCGACTTCCTGCGCCAGCCGGCTCTCCGCCATCCGGATTCCCTCTTCGACCAGCTGGACTTCATCCGCCGCTCCTGGTCCACAGTCCTCGGTGAATTCCTGCGCCGCATCCTGCTGAGCCTGGACATGATGCGCGAAGAATACAAACAGCACGGATTCGGCGGTCCGGGCGGGGAAACCTTTGTTCCTTCCTTTGACGGGCTGGATGCTGATTACGAAAACTTCAGCGCCGACAGCGAATGGATGCCCCGTCTGGTGCTGATGGCGAAAAACGCCTATGTCTGGCTGGATCAGCTCTCCAAAAAATACGGCCGGGAGATCCGTCATCTGAACGAGATCCCGGAAGAAGAACTGCAGAACCTGGCGGACGAAGGCTTCACCGGGCTCTGGCTCATCGGCCTGTGGGAACGCTCCAAAGCCTCCCAGACCATCAAGCAGTGGTGCGGCAATCCGGAAGCCCTGGCCTCGGCTTATTCCCTGGCAAATTATACGATCGCCTGGGACCTGGGCGGTGAAGAGGCTTTCCAGAACCTAAAATACCGTGCCTGGCAGCACGGCATCCGCATGGCTTCC
>CAYWGX010000176.1:0-5907 GCA_964457635.1 uncultured Leptolinea sp. | reverse complement strand
ATCTTTTCCGGGGTTTCCTCTCCGCTGAAATGCCTGGCTTCATCTTCGTTCGGGGTGATGAAGTCCACCAGCGGGAGTGAATCTTTGAGGTCAGCCAGCGTTAACTTTCGGAAATTCGGGAGCTTTGTGTCCGCAAAGACCAGCTGACCGGCGTCCCGGGCAGCGCTCAGGACTTTGTGGATGATTTCCGGGTCATCAAACGGTGCCCTGAAGAGCGAGCCCAGGATCAGTGCCCGGGCATCCGTGAACTGCGCGGAATATTGCTCCGGATGGAAGTTGTATGTATGAGCCAGGTTCGTGATGGATTTTCTGGAGCCGTCATCGTTCACAAACATGGTGGTGACGGGAGTCTGCTCCGAGACTGCGATCAGTCCGGTATCGACCCCGTTCCGCTCAAGAGCCCGTTTGACCGTCTCGCCGGCATCATCGTTTCCTAATGCGCATAGGATTGCGGTCTTTATCCCCAGCTTTGATGCAGCGATCGCCTCGTTGACGGCCTCCCCGCCCACATTCAGTGATCCGGAGACCGCCCGATATCCCGAGGCTGAAATCGGTTCCGGATCGAAGCCTTTGATGATGGAGTCGATCAATGCCATCCCGATGCAGATCAAATCATATGTCTTCGTTTCCATTTTTATACTCCTGATCCGGACAAGCCGGAAGTGTGTAGTGTTTAGTGTGTAGCGTTTAGTGTGTAGTGTATAGTGTTTAGTTCAATAAGGTGCCGCTTCGCGGCTTTATTTAAAACAGGTTCTCGAAAAAATTGCCATTTTGCGCAGATTTTTTCGCTTAAGAACCTAATTAAAGTGCTTCTTCATTCTTCATTCTTCATTATTTCTTATTTCTCCTGTCCCGGAACATCGGCACTGTTCCTGCTGAACCGCTGCAGCAAACTGATCACACAAGGATCAGATTTTGGATCTCGGTGCGGAGTTTTTTCTCTTCATCCGCGGAAATGTTTTTGTCCATGATCAGGGTATCGATATCGCTGAGCGAGGCGAATTTCCGCAAATGCACGTGTCCGATCTTGCTGGAATCCGCAAGCAGGATCACCTTTTCGGCGGCTGATATCATGTGGCTTTTGATGCTGGCCAGGTCTGTGTTTTCGGTGGTTAGTCCGTAAGTCTCATGGAGCGCGGAAGTCGCGAGGAATACAGCGGTGAAATGGAAATTGGACAGTTCGGACTGCATTTCCGGACCGTAGCAGTAGTGAAAGCGATTGCGGACTTTGCCTCCCAGCAGTGTCAGTGAAAAATTTTCTTTCTCTTCAAGAATATGGATGACGTCCAGGTCATTCGAAAAAACAGTCAACTTCTCAATGGAAGATTGTGCCAGCGCTTCGGCAAAGGCGACCATGGTCGTGCCGGTGTCCAGCAGGATGATATCCCGTTCATGGACGAATTCCAGCGCCTTTTGTGCGATGAGCTTTTTTCTGTCATCATGGACTCGTTCTGTCAGCAGGGTTTCCCTGAAAAGGGAGGAATTCATCATCGCTCCGCCATGGGCTCTGATGATCAGTCCGGCCTTCTCCATTTTTGCAAGATCGCTGCGGATCGTGGCACCGCTCACCTGAAACAGCTCCGTAAGTTCATTGACGCTGATGCTGCCTTTTTCTTTCAGCAGGTCGAAGATCCGCTCAATTCTTTGCTTGTTATACATAACGCTGTTTTTTCATTTCCTTTCAATTGTCTTTATCTTGCCATAATCGGAGCATTCTGTCAAGTGGATAAAACAATAAATTATTTCAATTTCATCCTTGACAAAGAAGAAGAAAATAAATAAAATTGATAACAATCAAAAGAAAATGAAAAGAAATAAAAGTGCATTTCAGGAGGGATCATGAACATTACGATCAGGGATGTTGCCGGGATGATCGATCATACGAATTTGAAAGCCTTTGCCGTGCGTGCGGATTTTCAGAAATTGTGCGATGAAGCAAAGGAATATGGGTTTAAATCCGTAGCCATCAACACCTATCCGGTGGCCATGTGCCGGGAAATGCTTGCGGGATCAGAGGTCCTGACCGGAGCTGCCATCAGCTTCCCCCTCGGACAGATGACGATCGCATCCAAAGTCGCCGAGGCAAAAAATGCCATCGCGGACGGCTGCCAGGAATTTGATTTTGTGCTGAATGTCGGCAAGGTCAAGGAACATGATTATGCCTATATCGAAGAAGAAATGAAAGCCATGGTCAAAACTGCCCGGGAGGCTGGCATTTGTGCCAAGGTGATTTTTGAGACCTGCTACCTGACGGAAGACGAGATCATGGAAGTGGCGAAGATCGCTTCCCGGGTCAAGCCGGATTTCGTCAAAACCAGTACCGGCTTCGGTACGGCCGGGGCAACCCCTGAACACGTCCGGCTGATGAAACAGTATGCGGGGCCTGATGTGCAGGTGAAGGCAGCCGGCGGCATCCGCAGCTGGGAGGCTGCAAAAGCCATGATCGAAGCCGGGGCGACCCGTCTCGGGACCTCCAGCGGGGTGAAGATCATCGAAGAAATGAAAGCAGAAGGGATCGAATAAAACCATGAGTGCAAAAGTTAAAGTCTGCCTGATCGGCTGCGGACGGGCGGGGATGATCCATGCCCGGAGCTATGCGGGCAGCGTAAAAAATGCGGAACTCATCGCCTTGTGCGACCCGATGGATGAAAACCTGACCGCGGTGCAGCAGGAACTGAAGGACATCCGCTATATCTATCACGATTACCGGGAAGCCCTTCTGAATCCGGAGATCGATGCGGTGGTCGTTGTGACTGCACATCATGATGGCGAAGGTCTTTGGCGCCGGACTCATTTTTGTCAATGACCTCAACACGGAGCGTCTGGCAAAGGCAAAGGAATTGATCCCGGATGTGATCCCGCTCGAAGGGGATGTGATGGACGGACTGCGTGCCAATGGTGCGGAAGGCGTAGATGTGTGCATCATCGCCGCTCCTGCACCCACGGCACAGGCGCAGTCGCTGGAATATATGAACATGAACGGGAAGATCCTCTATTTCGGCGGACTGCCGGCCGGCAGAGAAAACGTCAGCATCAACACCAACCTGATCCATTATAAGCAGCTGACGATTCAGGGCTGCACGAAGCAGAGTGTTTCGGAATACCGGCTGTGCGCAAAGATGGTGAATGACGGACGGATCCCGCTGAATCTGATCATGTCCGATTCCTACCGCATCGAGCAGTATCAGGAGGCGATGGACAATGCCGCGGCAGCGAAAGGACTGAAACACGTTTTTCTCTTTGACTGAACGGGGAGGCTGACCATGAAGGAAACCTATCTGCTTTCTGTGGACCTTGGGACCAGTTTCATCAAGGCCGCTGCGTATGACCTCAGCGGAGTTCAGCACGCTATCATGCAGGTGTCCGTGGAAAATGACACCTCTCAGGCCGGGATCTTTATTCAGAGCGGTGAGGAGATCTATCACAGTGTGCTGTCTGCCCTGCGCGGGATCTCCAGACAGCTCGGTGAAAAAGTAAATCAAATCGCTGCGATCTGTTTCACCGGTCAGATGGCCGGCTTTATGGGTGCCGGACCTCATTGGGAGGATGTGACCTCCTGGTCCTGTTCGCTTGATACCCGCTATGCCCCCTATGTGGAGCGACAGATCGCGATGTGCGGGGATGATTTTCTGGAGATCAGCGGCACCAACGCGCCGGTGATGGCGCCGAAAATCAGCTGGCTGATGCATGATTTCCCGGAACAGGCGGCGAATACCGCAAAATATATGCTCATCAGCAGCTATATCGCCGGCAGGCTTGGGGAATCAGACATTGAAGAAGCGTCCGTCAGCAGTTCCTAAAGCGCTTCTACTGGTGGGAGAAGGAGTGCAGCGAGCAGATCGAAAAAGCCTTCGGTGCGAAGCTGTATTATAAGAGCTGGAAGGAAGTCAACCAAAAAGCCAAGGAATACGATCCGGCGGAAGCACTCAAGCTGTTCGAATCCTGGAACGTCCCCTGCGAAGGGCTCACCGATGAGCAAAAGATCCCGGTCGGACAGCTATATCTGGCCATCAAATCCGTTATCGATGAGCTGGGCGGTGTTGATGGCATCGGGGCCAACTGCCTGAATGAATCCATGTATTCACAGACAACCCCCTGCCTGATCTGGAACATGCTGTTTGAGCAGTACGGAATCATCTGGTGCTGTGAAGGGGACACCCTTTCGCTCATCAGTACCTACGTGCTTTATCAGTCCCTGCGGCAGCCCATCATGATGACCAACATCTATCCCTTCCTGGTTGGCAAGGCGGCCATTCACCATGAGAAGATCGACGACTTCCCGCCGGTTGATGAACCGGAGAATTACGCCCTCGGTGTCCACTGCGGATATGCCGGCTTCACCCCGCGCTGTTTCTGCAGCAGATGGCGTGTCCTGCCGAAGGTTTTGGCGATCGTCAATGAAAATGCCCACGTGGTCGACGCGGAACTGCCGGCCGGTGACATGGTGCTGGCGAAGATCAACCCGACCTTTGACAGGATCACCGTTATCCCGGGGAAGATCGAAAAATACGTACAGTTCCCGGGCACCGATTCCAGGAATGCATCCCTGCTGCACTATTCCAACGGAGAGCAGGTGATGGAAGGGCTGCCGAGTCATCACCAGCTGATCATCACCGGAAAACAGAAGGCTCCGATTGCCCAGGTGGCGAAGGTCTTCGGCTGGCAGCTGGAAGTGATAGAGTAGGCAGTAGTTGATAGTTGGTAGTTGGTAGTTGTAATATGAAGGCGCTGCGCACCATTCAAAATATGTGCCAGCGGGGCCGGTTGCCCGTCGCACTGTATAGTGCAGAGGGAACCGTCCCAAATGGCACATTAATCGGCGCTTGTATAAAGGAGTTATTGATGTCTATAGATTTAACCAAAATGCCGAAGCTGGGCTTTGGCCTGATGCGATTGCCGGAAGCAAACGGCAAAATCGACATGGATGAAGTCTGCCGCATGGTGGACCTCTATATGGAAGCGGGACTGACCTACTTCGACACCGCCTATGTTTATCATGGCGGAAAATCGGAAGTGGTGGCAAAAGAGGCCATCGTGCAGCGTTACCCCAGAGAGTCCTTCACGCTCGCTACCAAGCTCCCCGCCTGGGAAATGAAGGAAGAATCTGATCGGGACCGCATTTTCAACGAACAGCTGGAGCGTGCCGGTGTGGATTCTGTCACACGGGAAAGGTGATTAACAAAACGGCATTTTATGCTGTGTGATCCTTTCCCTTTTGCTCATTCAGATTCGGAGAGGAAAGTAATGGCGAATGAATTATCTGTTATTTCAAAGGCAAAAAACCTGTGTGCCTACATTATGACCGTTACGGAGCGGTCCCCGAAACGCTTCCGTTTTACACTTGTTTCAAGACTGCAGAATTACAGCCTTGATGTGATTACCGCTCTGATTTCTGCCAATGAGATATTTGTGAGACCCGGAATGGCGCCGGAGGAGCTTCCTCGGCGTAAATATACCCTTTCCGACTTTGAGACACGGTATGACAGAGAGGAAAAGCTCCGGATCCTGATCAAATGGACAGACGAGGGGAACGCAGGCGGTGTGCCTGATGAGATCGCGGTTTACGCGCTGCCTGAGGATGAGATCGGCGCCTATGCGCTGCGGACCGACGGGACGAAGGAATACCTGCTGTTCCACACCTATGAGATCTGCATGAACTATCTCGGCCGTGACGAGCTCTGCCGTGGCCCGGAACGCTGCTATCATAAATAAAGAAAGGGGTCAGATCCCGTTATTGATTTTCTTAATAGTCTCGATGATGCTCACAATATCAAAGTTGTGGATAATCTGAAAAGACATGGGGGAGCTTAATGAGTTGGCTGGATGATTATATTGACGAAAAGATGAAGGATCCGGGATATAATAATATACAACGAAGAAAGAAAAGGTCAATATGTGCACAGCAAT
>CAYWGX010000175.1:0-5933 GCA_964457635.1 uncultured Leptolinea sp. | reverse complement strand
ACATCCTATCTCAAACGGGCGATCCATACGCTGAATGCCGTGTTGGATGAGATGGATCGTGCCTGGCTCCCGGTCATTAAATCCTGGAAGCTCAATGAACGGCATTACGGTGCATTGCAGGGACTCAACAAAGCCGAAACTGCTGCAAAATACGGCGAGGAACAGGTGAAGATCTGGCGCCGGTCTTTTGATGTGAAACCGCCCGCATTGGAACCGGATGATGAGCGCAGCGCATCCGGACAGGCCGCGTACCGTGACATCGATCCTTCACTGCTTCCGGCGCATGAAAGTCTGGAAACGACGATCGCACGGGTCATTCCGTACTTCGAAGAAACCATCAAAAGCGATATGGCTGCCGGCAAACGGGTGCTCATTGCCGCTCACGGCAATTCGCTCCGGGCTCTGGTGAAATATTTTGATGGTTTGAGCAATGATGAGATCATCGGGGTCAACATCCCGACCGGCGTGCCGCTGGTTTATGAATTTGACGAAGAATTTCATGCACAGAAGCATTATTACCTCGGGGATCAGGATGCGATTAAAGCGAAAATGCAGGCTGTGGCAAACCAGGGAAGCCGCCGCTGAAAGCACAGCCGAAATTGCTCTTTTGAAGGAAGATTTGTGACCATTTTACAGCTTGTTTTATTTTGTGCCCTGTTCACACTGATGGTGAAGATCGCTGTCGGGAATAATGCTGTAAATGGTTTATATTTCTATCCGAAACCGGTGCAGGAGCGGGCAATTGAGATCGGAATGACTGATCGGGAAACAATGAACCGGAACAGGAAACGGTTTATGATCCCATTCTTTCTTGTGATGCTGACCGCTCTGGTACTGATCATCGGCAAATGGAATCACATTACGGATTTTAAAACGGCTTACCTGCAGGCGCTGCTCTTTCTGGAAGTGATGAACTGGTATGACGGCATCGTGATCGATAAGCTCTGGGTCGGGACTGACAGATTCTGGCTCCTGCCCGGCTGTGAGGATATTCCCTATGTTCAGACCTGGGAACAGATACTGAAAAAACGTATGATATTATCTTTGATATGGCTTTTCGGCGCAGGAATTGTGGCAAGGATTGTTGTGTCGGTGTCATGAGCATTTCTTAAAATATACAAGCCACGCTTTTTTTCAGCGTGGCTAAGGAACTTTGCATGGATGAAAAGAAACAAAAAAATCAGGCAGTTCTTTCAGGCTGCACAGGTTATCACAAAAGGCTGACTTTATAAGGTTGGGACATTATGCAATTTGATGAAATGGGATCGGAAACAGGGAAAACCCTGATGCTCCTGCCGGGAACTGCCTGTGATTATCAGACAAATTTTGGATCTGTCCTGGAAAGGCTTGGAGCGAAATATCACTTGATCTGCGTCAACTATGACGGTTTTGACGGCAGCGATCTGATTTTTCCGGACATGATCACCGTGACAGAGAAGATCGAGCAGTATATTATTGAAAATTACAGCGGGAAGCTTGACGGAGCGCTCGGATCTTCGCTCGGGAGCACCTTTGTCGGCCAGCTGATCCAGCGAAGAAAAGTCCATCTGGATTACGGTATTTTCGGAAGTCCGGACCTTGACCAGAGCGGAAAATTCAGTGCATGGCTGCAGTCAAAACTCGTGGTGCCGCTTCTGACGAGTTTTACCGGGAATGAGAAGAAGCGAGCTCAAAGCCGTGAAAAGCTGAAGAAATTTTTCGAAATGGATGACGAGACCGCAGATAAATTCATGAGTTGCTTCGCAAAGTTCAGCCCGGAGTCTATAAAAAACGAATATTATACAGATCTGCTGACCTGGCTGGATGATGATATCCATGTGGAGCATACAAAGGTCCACTTCATCTATGCCAGCAAGATGGGCGAGAAATATCTGAAACGGTATAAAAAATATTTCCGTGATCCGGATATCCGTGAATTTGACATGCAGCATGAACAATGGCTGTTTGGCGGAGAGAAATATGCCGAACCGGTACTGAAAGCTATTGATGAATTTATGGAAATGCCGGTTTAAGCAAGGAAGGAACGTAAAGTGAAAATTTTAGTTTACGGGTGCGGTGTTATCGGATCGTATTTGGTCCATAAGTTATGTGAAGCAGGGAATGATGTTACTGTAGATTCCCGGGGAAAATGGAAAGATGTTCTTGAGACAAAAGGACTTCGGATCCATCACAAATTATCCGGAAAAAATACGGTCGATCATCCCAGGGTGGTTGAAACGGTCTCCGAGACGCAATATTATGACATCGTTTTTTCTGTCATGCAGGGACAGCAGCAGGAGCTTCTGCTGCCGGAACTTGCGAAGGTCAACGCCCCGCTCGTAGTCCTTGTCGGGAATAATCCGGCAGCGGCGCGGATGGTGGAAAAACTGCGGTCACTTTCGCCGAACAATAAAAAGATCCTTTTCGGCTTTCAGGGGACAGCAGGGGTGCGTGAAGCGGATTCGGTGACCTGTGTCAGTCTCGGTGGTTCCATGACAGTCGGCGGGGTACATCGGGAACCTGATATCGAGACAAAGCAGAAATTGCTGAATGCATTTGGCCATACCGATTATCAGCTGCATTGGATGGACGATATGGAGGGCTGGCTGTATTGCCATGCCGCATTTATCCTGCCCATCGTTTATCTCAGCTATCGCCTGAACTGCGACCTGACAAAGGCCTCATCAGATGAAATCAGCGAAGTTCTGTCAGCTGTTAAAGAAGGATATAAACTCATCGAAGCTGCCGGGATCCCTGTGCGGCCGAAGGGTGATGAAGTGTTCTTCGACAGCGCTGTAAAAACAGGTGCTGTCCGCTCTCTTCTATATCTTATCGCCAAAACATCCCTCGGGAAGCTTTGTGCGACGGATCATTGCCGCAATGCCGTGACAGAAATGGAGTGGCTGGATGAACAGTTTGAACAGCTGCGAATGAAGGTACCTGAGCATCCCATGCCGGTCCGGACAGGTATGCGTGAAAAGATGCCTGCATGGGAACAGATCCATCAGACTTACGACCGCCCGAAGGGAACACTCCCTCCAATGAAGCCGGAGTATGCCAACTGGATACCGAAGGATATGGTTCTCGGGACAGCTGTCGGAACAGGCGCATTGCTGACTGCCGGCGTTTCAGCTGCGAAAAAGGCAGCGAAGCGTGATTCCAGGCTCGGGAAGCTCTGCAGTGCCGGTCTGCTCGCGGGAGCAACCGGCTTAGGTGCCTTCACAATTTACAGTGTTTTCGCCCGGAAGGCATTCTCCTATGATGGCCAGCGAAAGCTTTCGAAGCAGATTGTCGAGGGAACCGCGGCTTATGTCAATATCCCCGATGGCGGGATCGGTTTGGACGTCGGCTGTGGCAGCGGAGCACTGACAATTGCCTGTGCCAAACGAAATCCGAACGCGACGATGGTCGGAATGGACCATTGGAGCCTTGAATACAGGGATTTCTCAAAGGCGGTCTGCGAACGGAACGCAGCTGTTCGGGAAAAAGTAAATCCATTCACTGAGGAGAAAGTGTGCACATGAGGTATATTGGAATGCCGGCCGGAATGTGGCTGCTGTTTGCATCAAGTTTTGAGAAACGCCTGACCACTGAGCTGAAGTATTCGGCTGCTGAAGCAAAACAGATTCGAAAACAGGCGCACGGGAAATACAAAGAAATCATCAAAAAGCTGCCGGAATTCGAAAAAGAAGACCGCTTTCTGATGAACATTGTCAACTGTGCCATGCTTTCCGCCTTCACACTGAATATGCCGAAGCGTCCGACAGCGGAGCAGCTGACAAAGTATTATGCCGCTGCCATGATGACCGGTCCGATGAAATGGTTCTGCCGCATGAGCGGGAAGAAGAAGTTCACACAGAGCGATATTGAAGGGATGAAAAAGACGGCTGCCTTCAGGGCGGCTGACCGCAATCCCTACTCCTGGAATATGGAGTACTATCCGTACACCGATGGCAGCGGCTATGAGGCGAGATTCACAAAATGCGGGATCTGTACGCTTATGCGGGAACTTGGGCTGTTTGACCTGGTTCCGGCCATGTGCCGGCTGGACTACACCATGAGTGAAGCCGGCGGTGCGTCTGATTTTATCCGCGAATATACGCTTGCATCCGGCGGCCCTTATTGTGACTGCGGGTACAAAAAGAAGGCAATCTCATGAAATATCATATCGAAAAAAATACCGTACAGGAAACGCTGATCATCCCGCTTTTCGGACGGGTGATCTGCTCGGAACATTTTCCGGATTTGTTTTCCGATCCGGAAGCGAAACGGATCTGTGACAGTCTGGATTATGACTTCTCCGAAAAACGAAAACTGATGGAGACTCCACCCGGATTGTTCGGGGCCCTTGAGGTAGGACAGCGGCAATATGACCTGCGCTGTGAAGTGGAGGCTTATCTGAAAAAGCATCCGAAGGCTGCTGTTGTCAACCTGGGCTGCGGGCTGGATAACACTTTCCATAAGGTGGATAACGGCTTGTGTCACGGGCTTAACATCGATATGCCGGACGTGATCAGCGTCCGGAATGAGCTGCTTCCCGCAAAAGCCCGGGAAGAAAATATCGGCTGCGATCTCAACGACTATCGCTGGATGGACAAGATCGATGCTGAAAACGGCGCTGTGTTTTTCGCGGCCGGTGTCTTTTATTACTTCAAGACGGAAGACGTAAAAAAACTGTTTGCCGCAATGGCGGAACGTTTTCCGTGCGGTGTACTGGCCTTTGACAGCTGCAATCAGCGCGGTGCAAAAATGATGACGAAAACCTGGCTGAAAGAAGCGGGCATAAAAGATGTCAGCGCCTTCTTTTCCCTGAATGATGAACACGAGCTGGAAAGCTGGAGTGAGCATTTTGCTTCGGTCAGCGCAAAAAGTTATATGCGCGGCTACCGGGACATTTATCCCAATGTCAATTTGTTCCATAAGATGATGATCCATTTCTGTGACAGTCTTGTCAAAATGAAGATCGTGAAAATTGAATTCGGTAATTAACAAAAAAAGGAGACAAAAGATGGGGCTCTATAAAAATTTTGTCAACCAAACCCGCAAACCGGAAGGGTTTCTGGGAAAAATGATGCTTTCCACGATGAATTCCGGGCATGCCCAAATGGCGGACTGGGGCATGTCTTATCTGCCGGAAATTTCTCCTGATACGGCTGTGGAGCTTGGATGCGGGGGCGGCAGAAATGCCGGCGAACTGCTGAAAAAATATCCAAACAGCAAGGTGACAGCGATTGATTACTCTCCGCTTTCTGTCGAAAAGGCAGCGGCATACAACAGCGAAATGATCCGCGCGGGCAGATGTATTGTGCAGGAAGGTGATGTTTCCGCGCTGAAACTGAAGGATAAATCCTATGACCTTGCCACAGCCTTTGAAACGATCTACTTCTGGCCGGGATTGGAAAAGTGTTTCGGTGAAGTCTGCCGGATCCTGAAACCGGGCGGGGTATTCCTGATCGTCAACGAATCGGACGGCACCGACAAAACAGCACTGCAGTTTGAAAGCATAATCGACGGGATGACATGCTATACCGCGGATTCAATTGCATCCGCATTGAAATCGGCAGGGTTTGCCGAAGTGCAGAGTTTCCATCATCCGTCAAAACCCTGGCTCACCGTACTGGCGAAGAAAGGCCTTGCATGAACAAGCGGATTTGGGATCTCTACGCGCCGATCTATGAACGCGCCATGCGTGAGGATTTGTACACTTTTATGAGGTTGAAAAATGTCGAGAAAAGATTCAAATTTTCAGAAAATTGCGATGAGCCTGATTTACCGCGGCAAGGAGATCTTCAAGCCGCTGAATACAGGCCGGATCGATGAGCATGTCGCCTGCATACGGGAGTGGGTCGCCAACATTTTCTTTTACACAAAAAACGGAACCACGATCATGATCGATGCCGGATACAACTATGCCCGGCTGGCTGAAAAGATGACCTGGCTGGATATCGATCCGA
>CAYWGX010000174.1:0-5940 GCA_964457635.1 uncultured Leptolinea sp. | reverse complement strand
CGGTGAGCCGGCTAATACGACGTAAGTAAAAAGCCCGGTTAGATAAGGTTCCGTAACGACAGTATTTTCCGGCTGGTCTTCTGTATCAGCGCCATCCCAGTTATCAAAGTTCCCTGCTTCAGACCAAAAAACAATATCACATGCATCGGAAGAAAGCGAAACCGCGCGTGCGCCGGTATCGATCGAGAGAAATTCAACATTTTTCCCGAGACGTTTCCCGATTTCTGCGAGGAGCGCGGTGTTGAAACCAATCGGCTCGCCGGCTGCTGAAAAATAGTCCATCGGAGGGCGGTCACCGGTGAGCGCAACTTTGATTGTCTCCGCTCCTTCAAACTTTTCCACAGGTATCGCGTCCGGTTCGGTTCCGGCGATAACATTATCGATGTATTGCAGCTTAAGCGCATCCAATGTGCCATCGGTACGCATATCTTCGATCACTGCGGAGATGCTGCCGCGGAGTTCTGCGTTTTCCTCACGGAGAAGCATGGAATAATCCAGCAGATATCCGGGTGCAGCGGATGTTTTGAATTCAACAAGGTTCTCATTTCTTGACATAAGATATTTTGCCGTATATTCATCAACTTGAAATCCGGCGATCGCTCCGCTGTTAAGCGCGAGAACCATGCTGTTCAGCGTATCAAAAAACTGATAGCGGGAAAAAGGTACGAGCGAGAAATAAATATCCGAGATCGCTTCGTTCAGAGTATCTTCGTCGACACCCAGTTTGGTCAGACGTCCGAGTATCACTTCCTCTTCTGCCATAGCGGGTAAAGAAAGTGTCAATAATACGATCAGTAATAAAAACAATATTTTTTTTGACATAAGATAACTCCTTTTATATTGTATTTCTCTTTTTCATCTCCATGCGGTCCGACAACGCGAAGATGCCGAAAACGATGTAGGAAAGAGCCAGATAGATCAGCATACCGATGCTGATGGTCAGCAGAGGCTGCATCGTGCGGGAGGCGATATTGTTGATAACACGGGTCAGGTCTGTGATGGTGACATAGCCGACCAAAATAACCTTCCAGGACCCACCCTGAATCAGGATTTTATATAATTTGTCTTGTAATGTCAAAATCGTCTCCAATAATTTAAAAAATGTTTGTCAATCTACCTCAATCATCTGGTCAAATCCTGTAGTCTCGAATATTTCCTTCACTGCCTCAGACGCGTTCACAACGCTGACATTGCCTGTCTTTTTCACAGCCATCAGCAGCACACGAAGACCGGCGGAAGAAATATACTCCAGGTCCTTCGCATCCACCTTCACTTCGCTGATCCCGTCAAAGTTATTCTCAAAAACCTCCAGCAGAGCAGGCGCGCTGATCGTATCAATGCGTCCTTTCACTTTACAGAGAAGCAGCCCGTCCATTTTCTCATAATCGATCTGTAAATTATCGATCTGCTTTGCGCCTTCGATCTTTTCCGTCGAAACACTCTCCGACACTGTCATTTTCCACAGTTTGGATGCTTCGAGATTCTGTATGAAGACAGCACGCCAGGCATCCGGAATACCGTTCAGCAGGTTCAGCCCTTCGTCTCCGTGATAAAATGGGATTTGTTCCACCTTTAATCCATGCGCTTCAATAAATTTCTGCTTCTTTTCACTGCTCCAAAGAGCTACACCGTCGCCATAAATATTCGATGCCTTCATGGCATTGATCCGTGCCTTGTTATAGATTTCTTTCGCATCAGGACTGCTCATAGCGGCAGAGGCAAAGGCTTCATAATCGACGCCCATGTCCGAAGTCAGCCAGACTCCGCCGTGCTTTTCAAGAACTTTCCAAATTCCACCGATGAACTGCTCAAACTCATCTTCCGAGAGATATTGTGACAGTCCTTCACAGGAGACCACGACCTTTCCTTTCAGCAGATCCGCCGCAGCTGTCAAAGAGGCTGCGTTAGTGGCATCTCCTGCCACATAGACAGGATGATTTTTGACAATTCCAAGCTTATCCGCCATTGTCTGCAGTTCCTCCGCGACAACCGGAACATCCAGTCCGACATAATCGATCCCCGCATAGCTGCAATAAAGCGATCGGGGCGTATACCCGCAGGCGATATCCAAAAGATTGGTATAGCCCTCTGTCTTCATAAATCGCGACAAAGCCGCATAACGGGCTTCCACAGCAAGGCTCGTACCGGCCATAAGCGCCTTCAACTCGCTCTCAGAGATGATCTGACGTGAGCCGTTATTTTGGGCATTCCGTGTTACATCATCCTGCGTACCAAGCGCCGCAATCATTTTTTTCGCGTCTTCATTTCCCGAACCGGCAAGCATGAGCAATGTGCTTTTCGCGGTTAGATAAGTTGGGTTGACTAATGATCTGTAATCCATTGTTATTTTCCTTTATGCGTCTCACATGGGGACAGACACGCTTATGTCAGCTATGCGACATGTACAGACTCTGTTTCCTCTGCATGCTCAAATATATGCGGCATTTCCGGGCAGATGGGGTCTCTGCTCGTTCCTTTTTCCGCCTGACCTTATCGAAGGATTATAACAAATTTCGGAGAAATAAATCAGAAAACGTGCTAAAACCGCAATCAGGTGATAGGTGATAGTAAGCGTAATACATGAGATACTGATGAATTTGTACTCAATTTTATGAGTTGGAAGTATACTATAATTACAGATTTTTTATGGAAAAATAATTGCTTAAGGCAAATATTCGGAAGTAAAGTTTCTGTAAATGTAATATAGCTTAAGGTGGAATGTAATATGCCGAATGATAACAATGAAGATAAAATCAGGCGGGAATCGCTGTTCTTAAACGAACATCTTATGGCGGCTTTGACTGTTTTTAAAGTCGGAGCGGGACTGATCTCTCTGATTTTTTTCCGTGATGGGTTGGATTCGTTTGATTTTTTCGCATTGCTGGTTAAGCTCATAACGGCTGTCTCCATGTATTTCGCGTTTAAATCCTATAAATGGGATGTAACAAAGGGACTGATGGGCGGTGTTCTGTTCGCCCTGATGTTTGATGAGTTTTACCAAACATTCGTGACCCTGTGGGGAAATGAGAATTTCGACCTGTATATCACTGTCGGGATCCCGGGAAGTCTGTTCCTCTCTGCTGCCTGTATGTCATTTTTGATGACGGTTATCATCACCATTAATCATTTTATTCTGAACTATGCAAGCGAAGGAAATCCGAAAAATCTGATTTTGAACCGCATTGCCATTCTCTTCAAGCTTGGGGCGTATGCTCTGTTTCTCGTATCCAGCAGCAGCATTGAATTTACGTCTGCCGCCCGCTGGGTGAATGTGCTGCGCTGCCTGATGGGAATCGCCATTATCGTTTTGCTTGTCAGTATCGAATCGCAGTTTGACAGCTTCAAGGTCCTCCGTCAGGAGCTTCTGGGAAAAACGCTGAAAAAAGAAAGACAAATGACGAAAAAAGACCGTATTCTCGGAATCTGGCTGATTTCCATGAACCTTTTGTCATTGTTCACCTATGTGATTTATATTGTGTCCAGAATGTTCGGCGGCATCCTGCGTCCCTGGTATCTGCAAGTGATCCTTGTGCTGCAGTGTCTGGTGTTGATGCTCTACATGCTGGGATCGGAAAAATTGAAATCCGGACCGCTCAAGCTGGTGTACCGGGTTCTGATTGCATCCACGCTCCTTGTGATCCCTGTTTTTCTGTTCGTTTATCTGGGGCTTTATTCTCAGTATCACGCGCCGATCCCGGACGCTATTGATGCCTCTGCCATGCCGGTGGAAGAGATTCTGCCAAGAGAGCACACTGTGACATACAAGACCGATTCGCTCTATGTTATATTCCCGGAATATTCCAGCATAGAGCTTGTACTGAAGGATGCTCCGTCAAAATCGGATGAATCCATCACCTGGTGCAGCGGTGCGGCAGCGCATCATGTCACGACACTGGGGTTCAGTGATGATAATATAGAAGGGGATCACGCGGTCAAGGGAACCTTCTATGACAGTCCGCATGACTGGGACAACTTTACCGCCTTTACCTTTGCCAACGGAAAATATGCCTTTGATTTTGATGATCCGGTCAAGGCGGTAAAGGACGCGGCAGCGGCAGGCGGCAGCGGCTTTATGCACTTCGGTTTGTTCCGGGACGGTGAGGTGCTGATGCATTTCACTCGGCCGCGGGGGCGCTGTTACCGGACACTTGCGGAGCTGAACGGACATCTCTGCATCATCGATTCTGTGAACATGGTGCATTTCAATGATTTCGTGGAAGAGGTGCAGAAGCTTGGCGTTGAAAATGCCCTGTACATGGATATGGGGTCCGGGTGGAATTATTCCTGGCTGCGGGATGCTTCGGGCAAGGTTCTTGAGCTTTTCGGTCTCCCGGTTCCCTGGTCCCACAACTGGATCATCTTCCGAAAATGAGTGATGTTTCCGTCCCGTGAATCATAAATGTGCCTAATAAAAAGAGCGGTGGGAATTGGCCGCCGCTCTCTAAAGTTTATTGATCCTCAGTAAATCTTATTCCGCTTTCAGCATGACCATGATGATTGAATCCTGGAAATACTGGTGAGTGGCGATCGTTCCTTCCGGCATGTCCTGATACGCATCAGCTTCCCGGCTGATCCCGCGGATGGAAGTGATTGACTGCCAGAGAGTCTGTTCTTCCTCGGTGTATTCTTTCGCTCTTATCTCAACACGTTCTGCGGCATTTGCCACGCGTTCTTCCGGTGTCATCCAGGAGAAGGGAGTGGTCTGTGTCCAGAAGGCAACATCCACTGTGCCGGAAGCCAATGCTGCCGCGCGGCCCAGGGAATCGACCTGCACCAGCTCGATGTTCCGTTCCAGACGTTTGCCGATCTCGGAAAGCAGCGCGGTGTTAAATCCGGCGAAAGCGCCGTCCGGTGCCACATAGTCCATGGGCGGCAGAGAACCGGTGACTGCCACACGAATGGGATCACCATCGAATTTCTCAAATGCAATCGCTTCGATCTCTCCGCCGCTGATCACGTCATTGATGTATTTCTGCTGAAGGGTTTCCAGCGTACCGTCCTGCTCCATGGCATCGATGACCCGGTTGAACTCGCCCTGCAGTTCCGTCTGATTTTCCAGCATCATGAAAGAGTAACCGGTGCCGGAGCGTCGGATGAGATCCTGATAGACCAGGCGATCAGCCTTTTCATAATCGATGGTAAAGGGCATGAACAGAGCGTCATTGTTCACGCAAAGATACTCTCCCGTGGTCTGCGGAGTGATTAACATATTAATGCTGCCGCTCTGCAGCGCCATGACCATGGCATCCAGTGTGTCAAAATATACGATTTCAAATGCGCGCTTTTCGTCGGGAATAGTAGTGTTGCTTTGAGCTATTCCCTGTTTCATAAGGTAATCGTAAGCAAGAAGTCTGCTTTCTCCGATTGCCGCATATTGTTCTTCTGTGAGGTTGAGCATAGAGAGTGTACCGATTTTAATCGTACCAGCATCCTGAGCCATGACCTGCGCCGCTGTGAGCACCAGAATAGCAGCCAACAAAATTGCAGCAACAAATTTTTTCATTTTGGATTTCCTCCTGAAATATTTAGGGAAACGCTGATTATTATGTGCCAACGGGGCCGGTTGCCTGTAGTCACCTCATGGTGACGGAAGGAACCGTCCCCAACGGCACATTAATCAGCGTTTCCTTAGCTATTGATAAATATAAGGACCAACAAATTAATTATAGCTGAAAATTCTTTGTTGAAAATAAAATACTCTGATATTCATGCTGCATCGATTCTGCGGCACAGGGGAAAAATCGACTATTCTAAGGAAACACTGACTCCGGGAACATTACGGACAATTCCAAACCTGCTCCGTAAGGTGCGGGCTTCGCCCGATCGATGCGGGGCAGGAGCTTCGCCCCTTGTCTGGGACACACGGGAACCGTCCCTGTTCTTCCTTATTACTGTGAAACCGTTTTACACGTTCACATAATTTTTACAACAATAAACACA